>JBDHLU010000018.1:7510-36789 GCA_039656555.1 Gemmatimonadota bacterium
TGTCGATGTTGTGAGCACCGATGGCCTGGACCACCTTAGTCACCGGTATGTCGAAGGCGCGAAGGCGCTCAGGATCGACTTCTACCTGATATTGTTTGACGAACCCACCGAGGCTTGCCACCTCAGATACGCCCGGCACCGCCGTCAGCTGATACCGGATGTACCAGTCTTGGAGAGAACGCAACTCGGCGAGATCGAGCTCTTCCGACTCGAGCACATACTCGAACACCCAACCCACGCCGGTCGCATCGGGCCCCAACACGGGTTCGACACCAGCAGGAAGTTGCTGGCGAATGCCATTGAGGTATTCGAGAACGCGCGAGCGGGCCCAGTAGATGTCTGTGCCGTCTTCGAAGATCACATAGACCAGGCTCAACCCGAAGAACGAGTACCCGCGCACCACGGTGGCTCCGGGCACCTTCAACATCTCCGACGTGAGCGGATACGTGATTTGGTCCTCGACGATGTCCGGCGCCTGCTCCCGATAGTCGGTCTGGATGATCACCTGCACGTCCGACAGATCAGGAATCGCGTCAAGGGGCGTCGTCCGCATCGCCCATAGGCCACCACCGATAATGGCCGCCGTCGCCAACAGCACGAGGAACCGGTTACGGAGTGACCACGCGATCACCCTGTTAATCATGTTCGTGCTCCGCCGACTGCGTATGCGGCTCACCCACGGTATCCACGCCGTGTTGCATTCCGGCCATCGACCCGCCACCACCGGCCAGGCGCGATTCAGCATCCACGAGGAAGTTGGCGGATGCGACGATCGTCTCGCCTTCGGCCAACCCGTCGAGAATCTGAACCCGACCCGCGGCGGCGGGCCCCATCACGATCTCCCTGGGCTGCAACATCCCGTCCGCGTCACGCACAAACACGATGTTCCGTTCACCGGTGATCACGATCGCTTCTCTCGGCACCACCAAGATGTCTCGCCCGATGACAACGTCGAAGTAGATCGTGGTATACATGCCCGGCTTGAGACGCAAATCACGATTGGAGACCGTAACTCGCACCCTGTTGGTGCGACTCCGCGGATCGACTGTGGGATACACGAAACTCACGCGCACCATTCGGTGTTCGCCCGGGTACGCGGCAACCTCGATATGCGCCTGCGCTCCGAGCCGCACGAACTGGAGGTCCTGCTCGAACACGTCTCCCTCGATCCACACCTCAGACAAGTCGGCGATCCGGTACATGCGCATTCCCGACATCACGTGCTGCCCCTCGAACACGTCTTTTTCGAGCACGATGCCGGAAACCGGAGCGACAAAGGTCATCGTCTTCGTCACCTCACCAGTCCGCTCGATCTGCGTGATTTGCTCTTCGGTAATATCCCAGTACTCCAAGCGCCTCCGAGCCGCTTCGAGCATGGCCTGCGCATTGAGCCAGGCTTCGCCCGATCCGGAATCGATCCGCGCCGCCATTCGCACGGCGGTCAGGAGTTCCTCTTGCGCCGCCACGAGCTTCGGACTGTATAGACTAAGAAGAGGCTGGCCTTGTCGAACGGTCTCTCCCGTGTAACTCACAAAGAGATCTTCGATGAATCCGTCGATCTTGGGCGTGACGTCGGCAATCCGTGGCTCGGCCGCTTCGACTCGCCCAACAGTACGGATGGTTCTCTCGAGCGTCTCTCTCCCAACAGTCGTGTACGTAACCCCGAGGGTCCGCGCATCTTGGTCCGACAGGTGCACGGGCTGCCGAACAACCGCACCGGTTGAGTCCATTTCACCCTGCGTGCCGCCCCCCGACATCGCGGCATGTTCGGCCGCATTCATCTCGGGCATACCTTCGTCTTCCCCACCACCACAAGCCACGCTCACGGCCACGCCCACTAGCAACAGTTTCTTCAGTCTCATCGATCACTCCCAGGTGCCGGCCCTACCAGCGCTTGCAGTTCAGCAAGAGCGCGCTGGAAGTCGGCGGCAAGACGAACGGATTCAATTTCATATCGGTTAACGGTCATTTCATTCTGCACCAGCGTCATGTAATCGACCTGCCCCACGCGGTATGCTGAAAGCGCCGATTCGACTGCAGCGCGAGCCTGGGGTAGAACGGCGTTGACATACAAGCTCGATAGCGAACGGGCGCGTTCGGCTTCGGCGCGGAGTTCGGCAACGCGAGCAAACGTCTCATTGTATAGGTCGCGCGCTCGGGCCTCTTCCATTGCCTGCATCGCCAGCATTTCCCGACGCAACGGAAGCTGACTCGAGCCCGCGAACAGCGGGATGGAAACCCCGACCGCCAGCGTCAGCATGTCAGAGTACTGCGGTCTCTGTCCGTACCCAACGCGGACCATGAAGTCCGGGTAGAGCTGGCGCCGGGCGGCTCGGTATGCGGCCTCGGCCGCATCGGCACGCGCACGCGCCGCCGCCAGCGCGGGCCGGAACGCCTCAGCCTCCACCATGAGTGCCGCTACGTCAGGCAGCTCCTCCTGATTGGTCGGTAGTTGCAACCCCGGAATCGGGACTGTTGCGCCGCGGCCGAGAAGAGCGTTCAGGCGGGCGGCCATCGCGATGCGGCGCTGCACCACGATCGTGATGTCTTCCGTCATCTGCGCTACGGCGATCTGCGCCTGGAGCACATCCTGTTGAAGACCAGTCCCCACTTGGTACATGGTTGAGGACACCTCCAGAAAGTTTCGTAGGAGGTCTCTCGTCTCTTCCATGACTGCTATAGCGCGATCGGCAAAGGCCAGTTGGAAATACGCGGCCTTGACTCGAGCAACTAGTTGCGCCTCGGCTTCGTCGGCATCCAGCGAATCGGCACCCGCAAGCAGCTCCGACCTCTCCTTTGCGTAGCCGAGCTTGCCCGGCCAAGGAATCTGCTGGCCCAGCTCGATCACGTTCATCGTCATGCGTTCGTCCGTCCCAAAACCATCGAGCGGTCGATTCCGAAGGGCCAACCCGAGTTGCGGATTCGACCAGGCGCCGGCCTGAGGGATCCTTTCTGCGGCAGCGTCCGCACGGAGTCGTATTGCCTGCAGCATGGGATTGGCCGTTCGCGCCAACGTGACGGCCTCATCCACAGTTAGGGTGTCGGCCAAGACTGCCTGCGCTTGGAGCGATGACGCGGTCAACGTGGCCACCGCCACCACTGTGGCAATGACCAGCCGGGTCACAGGAGCGGTTCCAGATTCGATCCTTCTGTCACACTGCACAACAATCCCCGTTGGTTGATGATGACCGTAAACGTGAGTGCTACAAACGGGGAACAAGCATGTTCGGGACCAGTGAACCAAAAGGTCTAACTCATTTATTTGGAATCGCTTACGAGACTGCTGCCAACTGTGGGGTGGGGTTGTGCGGGTCAGCCCATCACCCGCGTGGGGCATTTAACCCAACGCGGGTAACGGGCCGAGGGCAAACGCTTGGTGCCGGGTCCCGCTCAGAACGTCATGAAGGAAAAGCCCATCCCATAGGTCCCATCGGGATGCATCCAACCCGAACCCATCATCGACTGCCCCATCATCGAGCCGTTCATCATGTCCTGGTGGATCCGCTGCCCACCCATGTGGTGCTGCCCATCCGCAAAATCTACGTGATGACCGTTAACGTCCTGAATCCCGCCACCCACGTGCAGCATGTACTGCATCTGATGTTGAAGAGGCGCGTCGGGTGTGAAGACACACGTTCTTCCATCCTGTGACCAGGCCCACATGCCTGATACAAGCGGTCCCGAAAGATCACCTTGATGAACCGCAAGGTACTGCTCCATACCCGGCTGTATGGCGTTGGAGAAACCAGCCGAGATAGTCGTGTTGGGATCTATGTCCGTCGCTCCTCCGACCGGCGCCACGTTAGTGAGCAGCGCGAATTCGGCCGCGCCATTCGCGTCGCCGTTACACGCAGCCGCGCCCAACAGAAGCGCGCCCGAAGCCAGTAAACCGCTGAGTGTCCGCTTCATTATTACCCTCGCTTCCTTCAGTCGTGCTACACACACGCTGACTCGCGCAAGCTAAACACGGGATACTCGGAAACGTTGAGGTGATGATGAAGATTGCTGTAATAGGCCGAGCTAACTGGGTTACAGGTCACTTCGTAGCCGTACGAACTGTCCGAAAGCACCGTACGCGACTACGTTGACCACGACGAATATCATGACATCGCGATTCTCTGTACGCATCAAGTCCGGCGAAACCGGTATGGGTGCGCTACTGTGACCTCCTCTGGAGGCCGCTCGACATGGAGAACACGGGCCGCCTATCGGACGTACGCGTCGGGCGCGCTGTGGATGGTGGGAATGGTTTTGGCGTTCGGGCAGCATCAACCGGACGTCGCCGGATGGCTGCGGGTGCGACTCGACGTGCCCGGTGTGATACTCCTTGCCGCCGCTATAATCGGCGGTTGGAATTTTTTCCCAAAGGCGTTCACCGGCCTGCTTCGTGGCCGACTCGACATGAACTTTCTCATGACGATTGCCATTGTGGGGGCGCTCGCCATCGGGGAGCCGATCGAGGCCGCGGCGATCGCCGCCTTGTTTTCCTTCGCCGAGCTACTGGAAGCGTCGGCTGTAACACGGGCACGACGATCCATAGAAAAACTCGTGCGCCTTTCGCCTCCGACCGCGCACGTGGTGCGTGACAACGGCGAAGAAATTGAACTCCCGACCGCCGACCTCAGAATTGGACATCGCGTGCGCGTTCGACCCGGTGAAGCGATCCCAATAGATGGCCGGGTCGTCGATGGCGAGTCCGCGGTAGACGAGGCGACGGTCACAGGTGAGTCGGTCCCGATAAGTAAGCAGCTCGGCGACTCGGTCTACGCGAGTACGTCGCTCGTCGAAGGGTATCTGGAAATCGAAGTAACGACGGACGCGGGCGACACGACGCTCGACCGCATTGTGAAGCTCGTACGTGAGGCCCAGACCCGAAGGTCTCCGACCGAACAGTTCGTGGATCGGTTCGCTCGGTACTACACGCCGATCGTCACAGCGCTGGCCGCAGTCACGATGGTCGTACCACCATTGCTGGGATGGGGTACAGGGATCGAATGGTTTACGCGTGGACTCACTCTGCTGGTCATCGCCTGCCCATGCGCCCTTGTCATCGCCACACCCGTCACCATCGTGAGTGCACTCACGAGTGCCGCCCGCCACGGCGTGCTCATCAAGGGAGGTGAGTACGTGGAGGAGTTGGGCAGGACGTGCGCGATGGCGTTCGACAAGACGGGCTCACTCACCACAGGACGTCTCGAGGTAACCGACGTCGAAGGCGTCGATGGTGCCGGAGTCTCCTCGGTTCTTGCGCTCGCGGCAGCCGTGGAACGGAGATCGGAACACCCGATCGCACAAGCGATCGTCGAGTACCACGACGAGGCGGCCGTCGATACCCCTAGCCAGTTCCAGGTAGCGGATTTTGAATCGTTCCCCGGCCGTGGCGTCACGGCGGCGGTCGACGGTAGCCCGGTGCGTGTTGGGACACCCGACCTGTTCTCGGGTGTCGTGATCCCGCCGCGGTTCGCGGAATTGCAAGACGCAGGCAAGACCGTGGTTCTCGTGGGCAATCGTGAGCGAATCGACGGCCTCATCGCGCTCGCCGATACCCCCCGGCCCGAGGCACAACACGTACTAGGACGACTTCGCGAACTTGGAATCCACGAACAAATCATGCTGACCGGCGATCATGAGCGTGTTGCTCGCAGAATTGGCGCCGCTCTCGGCATCGATCAGATCGAGGCCGGTCTACTCCCTGAAGAGAAAGTGCGCAGCGTCGAGCAACTCCGGGAAACGCACACGAGTGTCGCCATGCTCGGAGACGGGGTCAACGATGCGCCGGCACTGGCCGCCGCCAGCGTTGGGATCGCCATGGGAGCCGCCGGGTCGCCTGCGACGGTGGAAACGGCCGACGTTGCACTCATGGCCGACGACCTCAACATGCTTCCCTACGCCGTCCGAGTGTCGCAGATGGCGCGCCGGTTGGTGCGATTCAACATTGCGGCGGCGCTGGGGCTCAAGATGCTCCTGGCAGTCGGTGCAGTCGGCGGTGTCGTGTCACTGCTAGTCGCCGTGTTAGTCGGTGACATGGGCGCCTCCCTGACCGTGACCCTCAACGCCATGCGACTTACGAGATTGGATTGAACTCAACCGCTCCACGCGTTAAAATCGTATCTCATACACGACCAGGCTGGTCGCTACGCCGATGGCCGCGCCCGCTAACACATCCGTGGTGAGCTGTTCGGGTCATCCGCGGCATCCACAGCATCCTCGGTGTACATCACCGGTCGCAAGCGGTCGGTGCCACTCTTGAGCAGTTGCGTGACGGCTAGCGTCCATGCAAACGACTCCATCGATGTCAGGAGATGCTGGCGTCCGCCTTCCCGCCTTCCCAGATCGGCCCACGTCCCTCCCCACCACCACATCGCTGGCCCGCCCCCAGGCCGCCTGCTCCGTCCGGACAGACCAGCGGTCGATGGCCGGTAGGTCGGCCAGATCACAGGGAGCACAGGTCGGCGCATCGACGTCATTCCCGATAATCGCCGCAGTGATCCCGATTCCCCCGCCAAACAGAATCGAACCCACCTGGACTGGGGACACCCTGGAGAACGCGGAATCTCGCAGACCCACGGTCGGGCCCACCAACGCCTGGCGAACGCGCCAGAACGTGAGTGATCGGGCATGGTCAGTACCCTGGGCATGACCAACAGCCGGGAGCACCCCAATAATGACCATCGTAACAAAATGTCTTGCGTTCATCGGGAGGGAACGTACTCCGACCCCGAAGAGGAGCAAACTGTGATCTACATCACACAGTGACAAACATCGCATGCAAGCGACGAAACTCGTGATTAACATTCCACTCCACACGACGTCGTACGGTGTGGGTGGCGGAACAATCCGCCGAGGCTATTACTGATTCCGTGAGGGTACGATGGTGAATACACGACGACTTGGCGGCCTGGGCTTGGCAGCCACCTTCCTTCTGATGACCGCTTGTAGCGACAGCCTGACCGATTCGCTGAGCAGCGCCGAAGAGGCAGAACTGAATCTCGACGTCGCGGCCTATGCGGCAAACGCAACCGTCGACGACATCGCGATGATGACCGATGAGTTCGGCCGGGTACTTCCAGCTCCGTTTGCCTCGGGGCCATTCCATGGTCCGGGCGCCGGACGGCTGAGCGACTATGACGTCAGCCGCACCGTAACGTTCTATGCTGAGGACAGCACTGAGATGGATGGGTTCGACCCGCTGCACACATCCTACATTCACATGCTGTTCGAGATGGAAGGCAGCTTTACGCGCACGGGCGATCGTGGAACCATTACTCAAACGGTTTCGCGCATCCGCGACATGACAATCTCCGGCCTTTTGGGTGAAGAGACCACACGCACGTGGAACGGCACGGGCTCGTCCGCCAAAGCAGCCGTTATGGTGAGCGACGCGAATGGTGAACGGAGCTACAACTTCAGTGCCACCTCGACCATCACCGACGTTGTCATCCCCGTGCCTCGCGGAAGTGGCTGGCCGCTTTCGGGTACGATCGAACGGACTGTCAATGTCGAAATCATTTTCGGTGACGAGGTCCGCGAGCGGTCCAGAGTCGTCCTGGTCGAGTTCAACGGTACGCACCTCGTGACGATCACCATCAACGGTGAGACGTTCACGCTGAATCTGGAGACGCGAGAAATCATCCGCGACAGCGACGAAACCTAGATCACACGATCCAACTCGACGCGAAAAGGCCGGGGCTCACGCCTCGGCCTTTTCTTTTGGTCTTGCGCACGTTCGGCTTGGTCTCTTCAATCGTTACCTCACCCCCTGCCCCCCTCTCCGTGAAACGGAGAGGGGGAACTTCGAAACCAAGATCTCACCGCACCTTGGCCGGGGGTGAGGTTACAACCTCACCGTGGCGCTGGTGGCAGCCGCCCGGGCATTCCAGCTCGTGTTCCCCAAAATCTCGCGAACAAGGTCGGTACGACGACCATGTTGAGCACCGTCGACGTCAATAGCCCGCCGAGCACCACCAACGCCATCGGCGCTTGAATCTCTTTTCCTGGTTCGCCACCGCCGATTGCCAGCGGCACCAGCGCCAGCGCAGCCGTGAGCGCCGTCATCAAAATGGGATTCAACCGGGAGATCGAGCCCTCCACGATGGCTTCGTAGAGCGGTCGGCCATCATCGAGCAATCGATGATATTTGCTGACGAGCAGGATACCGTTACGGACGGCAATGCCGAACAGTGTGACGAATCCTACCATCGTCGCCACGTTCAGCGTCCCATTCGTCATAAAGATCACGAGCACTCCACCGACCAGCGCGAGTGGCAGGTTCACCATCACGAGCAACGCACTCCGGATCGATCCGAACTCTTGGAACAGAATCAAGAAGATCGCCAGCAGTGAGAGAATCGACAGCACCGTGATGGTGCGCGCAGCCGCCTGCCCGCTCTCGAACTGCCCACCGTACTCGATCTGATAACCAGGCGGCAACGGCACGGCGGTGGCGATGACACGCTGGAAGTCGGAGACCACGCTGCCGACATCACGTCCTTCGACATTCGCCTGCACGACGAGCTTCCTTCGAACACCTTCACGAGAGATCGTGTTTGATCCGCGTTCCTCCCGCACGTCGGCGACGAGCGCGAGCGGAATCTTGGCGCCCGTGCGAGTGTCGAGGAGCGCCCTGCGAACGCGATCCGCGGTCCCGCGGTAATCATCGTCGTATCGCACGACGAGATCGAATGCCGCTTGTCCCTCGAGAATTTGTGAGACGACCTCTCCGTAAAAGGCGGCATCGACGGTTTCGGTCACGGTTTGGGCCGTGACGCCGAAACGCGCCATGGCCTGTCGATTGGGGTACACACGCAGTTGCGGGACATCAGCCTGCTGCTCGACGGACAGATCAGCCACCCCCGGGATCGTGTCGACCGCCGCGCGCACTGCCTCACCAAGGCGACGGAGCTCGTAGAGGTCAGGGCCGAAGATCTTGACGGCGATCGCCGCCCGCGTACCCGACAACATGTGATCGATCCGGTGTCCGATTGGTTGACCGATCGTAGTGTTCATGCCGGGAACGAAGGCCAGTGACGTGCGCAGATCCGCCACCGTTGCATCAAGCTCACCCTTCGACAGATCCAGCCGCACGTCGATCTCGGACGCGTTGGTGCCCTGGGCATGTTCGTCCAGTTCAGCTCGTCCCGTCCTTCGCGCGGTCGAGATGACTGCGGGGTGCTCGAGAATGCGTTGCTCCACCAGCCGTCCAAGTTGATCGGATTCTTCGAGAGAAGTTCCGGGGACCGTGACGGCCGAGATCGTAAGCGTCCCTTCTTGGAATTCCGGAAGGAATCCGAGCCCGAGCGCGGGGATCATGGCGATGGTTGTCACCACGCCCGCCAGGGAAAACACGAGGACGGTGTTTGGCTTGGCCATCACGCGTTGGAGCACGACCCGGTACGCGCGGGTCAAACGGGTCACCAGCCAGCTGTCCGTGTCGTGTTTCGCAATCGCGCTTGGCAGGAGATAAACACACAGTACCGGCGTGACGGTGACCGCGACGATGAGCGAGGCGGCAATACTCACGATGTATGCCAATCCGAGCGGCTGCAGCATACGTCCCTCGACGCCGGACAAGAAGAACAGTGGGACGAAAACGATCGCGATGATGAGCGTCGCGTTCACGATGGGACCGAGGACTTCCTTGATGGCGTCGTGAACCACTATCGCTGATCGTTGACCGGATGTCGGTTGTTGGCGGAGTCGTTGGAACGCATTCTCGACCGCAATAATGGCGTCATCGACCAAAGCGCCAACGGCAATCGCCATCCCACCGAGCGTCATTGTGTTGATGGTGACGCCGAGCGCGCGCATGACGACGATGGCAGTGAGGAGCGACAACGGAATCGCGAGGACTGAGATGGCCGTCGTTCTCACATTCCACAAGAATAGAAAGAGAACGATGATGACCAAGATGGCGCCGTCGCGCAGGGCGCCGAGCACGTTGCCGATGGCAAGGCTAATGAATTCCGCTTGGCGGAATATGTCGCGTTCGATTTCGATTCCGGATGGGAGTTCAGCCTGAAGCCGGTCGAGTTCTTCGTCGATCCTGGCGGTGAGCTCCAAAGTGTTGGCGCGCGGCTGTTTCTGAATGGAGAGGATGACGGCCGGTTCGGCGTTCACGGACGCCGTACCAAAGCGTGGCTTGGGGCCGATGCGCACGTCGGCCACGTCTCCCAGTGTGATGGGCGCGTTGCCCCGTACGGCCACTACCGTGTGTTCCAAATCTTCCAACCGCTCGACGCGCCCCAGCCCGCGAATCAGAACCTCTTGCCCGGCTGACTGATACACCCCGCCCGATGACACGGTGTTTGCCTCACGCGCGGCCTGCAAGACTTCGGTCAACGACACACCGTACGCGCGAAGCCGGTCGGGTTGCACGGCGATCTGATACTCCCGAACGCGCCCCCCGATCGGAACCACTTGAGACACGCCGGGAATGGCGAGGAGACGCTTACGGATGGTCCAATCGGCGATCGTGCGGAGGTCCATGGCGGAGACCGTTTCGCTCCGCATCCCGATGAGCATGATCTCGCCCATCACAGACGAGATTGGTGCGAGGATCGGAGGTGGCATGTCGTTAGGCAGCGTGGCGGCGACAAGCTGTAACTTTTCACTGACGATCTGGCGCGCCAGGAAGATGTCGACGTCCCACTCGAACTCCACCCACACGATGCTGAACCCTTGGGCAGACGAAGATCTAACGCGGCGCACGCCGGACGCCCCGTTTACCGCAGTCTCGATCGGGAACGTGACGACCGTTTCGACTTCCTCCGGCGCCAGGCCATGCGCCTCAGTGAGGACGGTGACCGTCGGCGCCGTGAGGTCGGGAAACACGTCCACGGGCATCGTGGACGCGACGTACCCGCCACCGACGAGCAGGAGTCCGGCCGCACTAAGGGTGAGCAACCTGTTTCTGAGCGACCACTGAATGAGTTTATCGAGCATGTGATCTCCTAATGCGGGTGGCCGTGATCGGAGATCGCGTTGGTGTTGAGTGACGACAGCTTGACTTGATAGGCGCCGAGCGTAACGACGCGCTCACCTTCCCGGACGCCGTTTTCGATGATGGTCCATTCACCATCCGTCGGTCCGAGCGTGAGGGCGCGCCGTTCGAACGATTCGCCGCCAATATGGACATACGCCACGAACAGACCGTCTTCTTCGCGAACCGCTGCCGTGGGAATCGCCACGCCCGTGACCGGATCGCCGAGGAGCACCCGCCCATGAACCAGCATGCCGATGCGGAGTCGTTGGTCGTCGTTGGCCGCCTCGAACAACACGGGCAAGGTACGGCGATCCGGATTGATCACCCGCCCGATCGAGACGAGTCGATCCACGCGCCGGGCGGCATCACCCCCTTCGATGACGAAGGTAGCCCCCGTGGCTTGGCTGGCGTACACGGCGTCCAGAGATGCGACGTCCATCCGCACCCACACTCGCCGAGTGTCGACGATGGAGAACAGAAGGTCTCCCGCTGAGACCCGGGCACCGGCAATCACGTTGCGTTCGTTGACGACGCCGGATATCGGTGCCTTGAGCGTCAAGTCAAATCCTTCGGCGGATGCGCCCCCCATGGCGTCGAGCGACGCCTCGGCAACTTCGAAATCGTGACGTAGTTCGATCAGTCGCCGTTCCGGGATGGCTTCGATTGCATAGAGGCGCTCCGCGCGGGCCACTTCGCGTTCCAGATGCCGATAGCGTCCGACCAACTCGGCGTATCCGGCGTCGTCATTCGCCGGCGACAGTTCAGTGAGCACTTGACCAGCGTTCACCCATTGCCCAGGCACCGGGCCCTGTCGTCCAGCCGCGGCCTGGATGATTCCGGCAACCGGTGCGGCAACAGCGGCGTGCCTTCCTGACGCCGGAATGACCTCGCCGATCGCCTCAATCGACCGTGGGATGTCCCGGTGCACGGCTTCGGCTGTGGCGAACGGAATGGCCCACTGTTGTTCTTTCTGGAAGGTGATCCCCACCGCCGGCTCTGCTTCAAGCTGCGGCACGTCCGCCTGGCTGGCGTAGACGATGATCGGGCCCACGAATACCTCGTGAGCTTCTCCGTCACGATCGACCCACACCGAGAGGTCGTACGCGCCGCCTTCCGGGAACGTCGGTTCCGGTGTGTACAACCCGGGACGATCGGGCGCCCGCACGACGGTTTCGAACTCACCGGTCGGGCCGAAGAACTGCAACCGTACCACCGCGTCGTCGATGGGCGTGAAGGTGGCGAGGTCGGTTAGGTGCACCGCCCAGGCCTGTCCTTCCACGCCGGCGACGAGCGGCGAGTGGTGGTAGAAGAGCTCGACTCGATCCGTCCAGATCGTGAGCTGTTCTTGGAACGCATCGGTGGCCGTGGTGTCCTCAGCGACGTTGACGGTGTTCGAAGTGCATGCGCCCGAGAAGACCAACAGCGTAGTCAGCTCGATCAGTGTGACCTGCGGCTTCTGCGTCATCGGTCATCTCCGTCCCCGGCGGACGTGTCAAACCCACCAACCGCACGCTCCAGATCAAAGTACGCGATCCAAGCGCGAGACCGCATGTCGATGAGCGCTCGGCCCGCTTCCCAAAACGCCTCGGCAGCATCGAGGAGTTCGATGAGTGACATCGCCCCTTCCTGATAGGACGCATTGGCAATGGTGAGTACGGTTTCGTGATCGGCCAGCAGGCGGTCTCCGACAACCGAGGCGTTGGTGGTCACGACATCGAACGTCTCGAGTGCATTGCGAACGTCGGCAAGCACGAGCTGTCGCGCGAGTTCTTCTTGGCGAATCGTCCGCTCGAATCGTGCTTCGCTTGCCGCAACGGCCTGGCCGTTGCCGTCGAAGAGAGGGACGGGCCACGCCAAGCCGAACAAGAATCCCTTGAACCCACCGGTCTTCGTCGTATAGGCGCCGGTGAGCGTCGGATTCGGCAGGCGGGACGCGCGAGCAAATTCGGCGGCCTGGTCCGTTGCTAGAGCGGTCTCGCGGGCGGCGTCCAGCTCTGGCCGATGTTGCAGCGCCAACTGCTCGGCGTTAGTTGGGTGACGCGGTGGCAGCCCTGCGAGCGTTCCGTCGGGCCCGAGCTCTTCACCGTTCGCATTCCCCAAGACCAAGGTGGCTAAGGTCCGACGCGCGCGCCGCATCTCGATCGTCTCGTTTGCGGCCAGCGTCTCGTATCGTGCCAACTCCATCCGCATCCGCCGCAGGTGGTACCCCGAGATGTCTCCCTCCTGATACCGCGCCGACCCGGCCCGCTCGACATTCCGGAACACGTCGCGCACGCGCCGGACAAGGACATGGCGTTCCTCGGCGGCGCCCGCCCACGTGAAGGCCTGTTTCACCTCGAATGCCAATCGCAGGCTGTCGCGCGCAACCGTGGCTTGCATCGCGTTCGCCATGTGGTTGGCCGCGCCCCCGGACGCGGACTGACGCCAGGGCCATGAGATTTCCTGGTTGACGCCAATGTACGTCTCCGACAACGGCAACCCATTGGCGTCGAGGCTTTCATGCGTTGCATAGGCAACCGGATTCGGGAACGCGGAGACCTGCCGTGTGAGTCCGACGACCTCCATGGCATTCGCACGAGCGAGTCGTAGCTCGAGATTCCGCTCTGCAAACGTCCGCAGCGCATCGTCCAGAGAAACACGCTGGACGTCCTGGCCGATGGCGGTGGCTGGTAGCACCACGCCGATCGAAAGGCTCAGCAATATCGATTTCATTCTCGGGTACACGATCTCTCCAAGGGTATTGGACGTACAACGACACACGGGACGGCGTTGGCGGGCGCACTATGCCCTAGCCGGAGCTAGGCGCCGTCGGCTTCGCTACGAGAGATCGAAAGGGGGTGGCCGGGGAAGCCGCGATGCCGGCGGGTCCCGTCCGAGATTTGCACGGCGATTGCGGTGATCGATCGCGACTCGCTCGACGGGCTTGGAATCCGGAATCGTCGGGAGCCGAGCAGCCGGCAACCCGACCAGGTTGAGTCCCGTCACCGGCACTCGACCCTCTTCCACCATGAGCACGTAGTCGTGCCCGTCGTGGCCGTGCTCAAAATGCGCGTGATCGTCATCGTGATCGACGGCGGGAGATACTGGGACTCCCGTCATCAAGGCGATGGCGACGACGGCCATCAGAGCGTTCAGCGATTGGCGACCACACATGAGGTGGATAGTGGGCACTGCGGGTGGGGGAGTCAAGAAGAGGAGAGAGGCGATCTGGGATCCCTTACGTTTGACAGGGGCCTTGGCTATCCTACCCAACGACCCAGACGATCAAGGACGATGCATGAAGACTTTGAAGACGATGGTGGCGGGTGTGGCCGTTCTACTGACGCTCGCCGCGCTCCCGCCAAAACACATCGAGCTGGTCAGTAGCTTTCCTGCGGCTGACACGGTCTTGACCAAGGCGCCGTCGGAGTTGGTGCTGACATTCAACGCGGACTTGGACTTCGGACGGAGTGCCGCGACGATGCGGAGTCCGCAAGGGACGCCGGTGAAACTCGGCGATCCGCAGACAACGGACGACCCGCGGCAGATGGTGGTTGCGGTGACGGAGGATTTGGAAGCAGGGACCTATATGGTTTCGTGGACCGCCGCACCGAAAGACGATCATGGGGGGAGGGGTAGGTTCAGGTTTGAGGTGAGGTAGACCGCCGCCCTTCAATTCTTTAGGTACGCACGCGATTCCTACCTCACCCCCTGCCCCCCTCTCCGTGAAACGGAGAGGGGGAACTTCGAAACCAAGATCTCACCGCGTCCTCGGATGCTGGCGCAGCCACCACCGCACCGTCATCATTCGTACTCACCTCCACACCAGACGGGTGCACCAAGTTCATGTCGAACGACCACGCGATAATCAGGACCGTATTGCTGACCACGTTGGTCGCCTTCTCGGTCGCCTGTCAGGCACAATCGAGCGGCGAGTGGCCCGGAGTCGAATGGACCCGTTCAACACCGGAAGCCGAGGGCATCGATCCAGGGGCCATCGATTCGCTGGTCGCAGACATTGGGGCTGGGGCGTACGGCTTGATCGACGCGTTCCTCTTGATTCGGAACGGCCGTGTAGTCGCCGACCATCGCTGGACGCAGAACTACGATTCGGTCATGGCGCTCTTCGACACGACGAACCACCAGTACAACTACGACCATCCAGCGTGGCATCCCTACTACCAGAACACCGATCTCCACACGATGCAGTCCGTCACCAAGAGCGTGGCATCCGCGGCGCTCGGCGTCGCCATCGACGAGGGATTGATCGATGATGTGCACGTGCCAGTCATGCAGTTCTTCGGTGACTACGGCCCTGACGTATCCGATCCACGGAGGGGCGCGATCACCCTCGAGGACATGCTCACGATGCGGACTGGCATCGCGTGGCGCACGGAGGGAGCGTACGGCAGCGGCGAACACAGCACGGACATGCTGGAGGCAAGTGACACGTGGATTCAATACGTCATCGATCAACCGATGGACACGACACCGGGATCCCACTTCGAGTACAACGATGGTGTGAGCGTCCTGCTCGGTAAGGTCCTTCGTCAGGCGACCGGCATGCGGGCCGACGAATGGGCACGCGAGCGGTTGTTCGCTCCGATCGGCATCACGGACTTCTATTGGAAGATCACGCCAGACGGCGAAGCGGATACTGAGGGTGGACTCTACCTCAGGAACACGGATCTCGCGCGCATCGGATACCTCTTTTTGCGAGGAGGCGAGTGGAACGGCGAGCGCATTCTATCCGAAGAATGGGTTGCCGCATCGGTGACTCCGATCGTTGCCGACATCAATCCATCGAACGACCGTGACGATCCCGGTTATGGCTATCAATGGTGGATACCGGAGGCCGAAGGCGGCCGGGCGACCGTGTTCGCCGGTAACGGATATGGTGGGCAGTTCTTGATGATTGCACCAGACTACGACATCGTCGTGGTGTTCAATGGGTGGAACATTCACGGTGGCGGTCATCGCTCCACCTGGCGAGCACTGCAAGAGCGTATTCTCCCGGCTACCAGCCTGCAGTATTAGCGCCTATTGGCATTCTTGCTCCCCATGCCGACACGCAACAGACCTCGCACAACGCTCGCTTCCGGATTAACGTACCATGGTCGCCGCCGCACCCACACGACCGCCAGACCAATCAGACTGAAATATTGGAAATGGTATGTTGCAGAGGTTGGGCCTCGATGGCCCGCAGGAGGAGGCATGGCCACCATCACCACGCGCATGTCCTGACTGAAAGCCACTCGAGAAACATGTTGCCAAGAATTGCCAGTGCTATGCTGTTGCTTGGGTTCGTTTCGAGCGCCAATGCGCAGTATAGTGATTCCTACCCGAAGAACGCCGATATCGACATGCTCGGCTATGTCTTCATGCTGACGTTTTCGGACGACTCAGATACGGTGCAAGGCGTAGCCACGGCCACGGCGAGATACCTCACCGCCGGACACCGTGAACTGCGACTGGATCTGATTCAGGCTTCGGACGCGCTGGACGGCACAGGCATGACGGTAACGCGTGTCGAATCAGGAGGCGAAGATCTCGCGTTTCGGCACGAAGACGACCAGATCTTCATCGATCTCGGTCGAGCGATTGACGTCAATGAACGCATCGATGTGACCGTACACTATTACGGCGAGCCCGCCGCCGGACTGAAGATCGGACCGAATAAATACGGCGACCGCACGTTCTTCAGTGACAACTGGTCATCACGTGTTCGTAACTGGCTGCCCGTCGTTGATCATCCGTCGGACAAGGCGACGACGGAAATGATTGTCGTTGCGCCGAATCAGTATCAGGTCGCGTCGAACGGCACGATCGCCCAGACCTCCGATCTGGGAGACGGAAACAGGATGACGCACTACGTGAATCCTGTCCCCACCGCCACCTGGCTCTACTTCGTGGGTGTGGCCCAGTTCGCCGTCCAATTGGTCGACACGTACGACGGCGTTCCGATCGAGACTTGGGTGTACTGGCAGGATCGAGAAAACGGATTCTATGATTTCGCCGAACCATCAAAGAAGGTCATGGCGTTCTTCAGCGACCTGATCGGCCCCTACGTCAACAAGCGGCTGGCAAACATCGTGTCGAACGCCACCCCGGGCGGTGGCATGGAGGCAGCATCGACACCGGCGTATTCGGACCGCTCCGTCACGGGCACGCGCACGCGTCGCTGGCAGCATGTCATCATTCATGAAATTGCGCACCAATGGTTCGGAAACGCCGTTACGGAATTTCACTGGAACGACGTCTGGCTCAGTGAAGGATTCGCCACGTACTACACGCTGTTGTTCCGACAGCACCTATACGGACACGATGATTTCATTGAAGGTCTGCAAGGGGCTAGGAACGCGATCGTCAATTTCTATGAGGACGACTATGACTTTCAGATCGTGCGCGATTACATCGAGGACCTGAACGATGTCTCAGGCTCAATGATGTATTCGAAGGGCGCCTGGACTCTTCACATGTTACGCGAACAGGTCGGGGTCGAGACCTACAACGCTGGCATCCGGGCGTATTACGCGGAATTCATGAACCGGAACGCGCAGACAGCCGACCTGAGGCGGCACATGGAAGAAGCTTCGGGCGAGGATCTCGAGCAGTTCTTCCGTCAGTGGTTGTTCCAGGGCGGGATACCCGAGCTGCGAGGATCTTGGAGTTTCGGCAACGGCGATCTGGTCATCGAGGTGGAACAGGTTCAGGAGACCTACAGTTTCGAACTCGACGTGGAGGTTCTCGTAGAGTTTGCCGACGGTTCATCCGAGACGATCACGATCGTTGTCGGGCCTGATGAACGCGTACGAGAAACCAGATCGTTCGCGCAGGAAGTCGCGAACGTGACTCTCGACCCGGACACGCGCCTACTCGCGAAGTGGACGTTTGGCAGGGAGTAACGAGGCTCCTCTCTCCTTTGTAAAAGGGGCATCCGCCCCAAACCTCGCTCAACACGCCCTTTCGGATTATCGTACCATGGTCACCGTTGTCCCCCCACGACCGCCAACCACGGAACGCCCCATGCCCCGGAACCACGTCCTCCTCGTCACGTTACTCCTCGTCATCCTCGTCCCGACCATCGGCTACGCGCAGGACGGTACATCGACCCCGGTGGTCGCCGGTCAACGCGTCACGGTCCACTCGACGATTTTGGATGAAGACCGCCCGGTGTGGATCCACACGCCCAACGGATACGACCAGACGTCGGACCCCTATCCCGTCATGTATCTGCTCGACGGCAACGCGCATTTCCTGCACACCGCAGGCATCATAGAATTCCTCGCAGGCGTTGGGTACATGTCGCCGATGATCGTGGTGGCGCTGCCTAACACCGATCGCACGCGAGACCTCACGCCGGCGTTGTCTGCACCGGCCGAAAATATGCCAACAGCCGGCGGTGCGGACAACTTCCTCGCCTTCATCGCGGACGAGTTGATGCCGTATGTCGAGGCCAACTATCGCACGGCCCCATACGAGGTCCTCGTGGGCCATTCCTTCGGCGGACTCTTTGCGGTCCACGCCCTCATCACGCGACCCGAGGTGTTCGATGCCTACGTGGCCATCAGCCCGAGCCTGTGGTGGGACGAGAAGGGACTGGTCACCAAGGCCGAGCACTTCTTCCGTGAACACGAAGATCTCGAGGGCTATTTGTACATGACCATTGGGAACGAGGGCGGTGCCATGCTGGCCGCCGCGTGGGAGATGGCGGGCGTGCTGGAAGAATTTGCCCCCGAGACGTTGGACTGGCATTTCGAATACATGGCGGAAGAGACCCATGGGTCCATCCCGCACCGCACCACCTACGATGCGCTCGAGACGCTGTACGCAAGTTGGCCGATCGAGAACATGCTGACGGTGTTCGAGAGTGGCTCGCTGGAATCACTGGACGCCCACTACGCGGCACTCGCCGATCAGTTTGGGTACGACATCCGGACACCGGAAGGAACGGTCAACCAGATGGGTTACTTCGTGCTCGGCCAGGAACGCGTTGACGAGGCCGTCGTCATCCTCGAACGGAACGTCGAGACCTTTCCGATGTCGGTGAACGTGTATGACAGTGTGGGCGACGCCTACGACGCCGCTGGACGATTGGCCGACGCCAAGGCGAGCTACGGCAAGGCGTGCTCGATGGGCAGAGAATCGGACCACCCAAACACTGGCGTCTACTGCGACAATTTCGAACGCGCCAGCGCGAAGATGAACACAGGATCGTAGGGTCCGCATCTTTCCCCCTCGAGCACGAACTCGGTGCCGGCGGCATGGCGACCGTGACCGACACGTAATGCGAAAGTCAGCAGCCATCTGCCCTCGGCGGCGGACGAAAGGCAATTGGAATCAGTCATTGGGAAATTGGAATGCGACGATCGCCAATTGGAAACAGGCGTCCGCATTCGGGAAACGACGGATTCCAATTGGAAAACGTCGTCCGACTTCGGCAGCAGCCGTTCGACAATAGGAATACGCCCGCCGGCAATTGGAATCGGCCGTCCGGCAATTGGAATCGCCCGTCCGACAATTGGAATCGGCCGTCCGACAATTGGAAAACGGCCGCCGCATTCGGCAGACGGCTGCCGCAATAGGCAAATGGCGGCAGCAATAGGAAAACGGCCGCCGCAATGGGAAAACGGCTGCCGCAATAGGAAAACGGCTTCCGACACGGGAAAACGGCTTCAGACGATCGCGTTCACGGGATCGACCCTCATCGTCAGCGCGTCATCCGAACCGGGGGTTGCAAGATCATAGTTCCCTATAGGGGACTAGCGGCAATCCCTACCTTGATTCAGCATGCATAGTTCCCTACACGGATCTATCAGTTGGTGACAACGCCCCGAATGAGCTCTAGTTCCCTAGAGGGAACTTAGAATGGATGATCGAACCACTCGAGTCTCGAATCTGGAGGAAATCGGCCGCCTCGTCCGCAGCCGCCGCGAGGCCGCCGGGCTCACGCTCGATGAGGCCACCGCTCTCCTCGGCGTCGGCCGCCTCGCAATAAACTGATCCTCGCTCGCAACCAAACGATACCGGCATAGCGCCACCCGCCACGCATCTTGTCCCCGCGGTTTCGATGGAGACTTGTTGGGCCTGCGTCAGAATGCCATGGCCGTCGAATCGAAGGAAGTGGTGGCCGGCGTGGCGGAATTGGCAGACGCACAGGTTTGACAGACCTTCGGGAGAAATCCCATGTGAGTTCGAATCTCACCGCCGGCACCCACCGCACCAACCATTGCTGGACGTTTCCGTAGAGCTTACATTCAATGTGTCTGTCAGACCGCGTTAGCGTCTTCCGCTACGTCAGAAAGCCGAGGTCGGGAATCTCCCGCCTCGGCTTTCTTTTTCAGCTCAAAACGCACAACCTCGACGGAGCGTTCTCTTCAACTGCGTCGCCGCCGATTCCTCGAGGTCGATGCGATCCACCACCCGTGGCATTCCCCCGAAGTAGCGCGACAGATCCGCGACACTGTCGAACTCGGCACGTTCCGCATCACTCGCATCGCGCGCAACCATGGGATTCAAAATGTCGGCTACCCAACGCGCAGCGCCGTCACGCAGCACGCTCACCGAATCGAAGCCGAGCGCGTGGAGGATCGTCTTGCCGCGTTCTGCCAGCCCGCTGCCATCGTCGTACACGACGACCAGGCCGGCGGAATCCAAACCGGCAACTCCGAGGCCGCCAAGCTGGACGTTGATCGCAGTAGGAATGTTGAAGCGGTCGAAGGCTTCCGACGGTCGTAGATCGACGACCTGGAGTCCGGCCCGTCGATCGCGGATCCACTCGGCCACATCGACCACGCGTACGCTCGACGCCGACGAATCGCCGTCCGCACCTGCCGGGTACGGGGTTCCGGCCACGGCCGCGAACAATGCAAGAATCAAGGCGCCTCCAGCCATGATCTGGTTCGAGGTCATGCGCCCCTCTGCCGGGCCCGAGCCTCCAGCCGCCCGGCGAGCAGGAAACTCCCGATCGCGCCGACCACGATGAGCAACACCACTCCCCCATGCGACAAGCCCAACACCTCAGGGATCGTGACCTGCCCCATGGGGGTCGAGTTGTAGAAAGACGCAACCAGCGGGAAGGCTTCGTTGAAGACGAAGATGCCGAACATCATGCCGGCTAACAGTACCAGACCGTCGATCCGACCCGTGGACGCCGACACGCACGACGTACCGGGGCAGAGGCCCCCCATCACGAACCCCACGCCGAACACCAGGCCACCCACAAGGTGAGGTGCGAAGAACGTCGGGAGAACATACACGCGACTGAGATCGAGCAGGCCGAGCTTCGAGAACCAGAAGAGACCGAGCATGGCCGTCACGATCGCGCTGAACATCACCTTCAGGACGGCGAGGTCCGTCAGATAGAACTGCGCCGCGAGTTTGTTCGCGTTACCCAGGCCGCCACGCTCCAGGAAGAACCCGAACGCAACGCCCAGACCGATTGCAATCGCGAGCGACGCGTTCTCGGTGATCAAGCCGAACTCGTAGAGTGGGGCCGTCATGTCCACTGCCTCTTGAACAACGGCGCGGCAAGATACCCGGCAGCGAACGCACCGATGATGAACAGCCAACTCCCGACACTGAGAAGAGCGCCTCCCGTGAGCGCCTGCCCACTCGTGCAACCGCGCGCGAGTTTGGCACCAATCCCCATGATAGCCCCACCCCCGAACGCGTAAACCATCCGCGCACGGTCAGTCGTGTTCGGACCACGGTCGATCGCGGTGCGGAACCGGCCGGCCAACAACGCGGACAAGAAGCCACCTAGTGCAACACCGATGATCTCGAAAACGAGCCAGTCCTTGAGTGGACTCGTCGTTCCGTCACCGAGGTACCCTGCATATGGAAGATTCGCCGAGGCGTGCCCTGGGGCGACGGCGCTCACACCCGTGGCGACGACGGTCGAGAACGCCCCGGACGCGCCGAGCCCACGACCCATGATAAGGAACGCAAGCAAAAGGACGACACCGATCCCCACACCGGACAGGTAGGGATTCATGTACGGCTTCATCGCCCTTCGCCCTATTTGGCTACCGCTCAACCGGTAAGTCCCGCTGAGCCCAATCCTGGAATGCGCCGTCGTAGAGTTTCACCTCGTACCCCAACGTGCGCGCGGCGAACAGCGCCATGGTCGCATACTGGCCAATGTGACAGTAGGCAACGACCATATCACCGTCGCGGACCCCGGCCCCCGCAAACACCGCCTCGATCTCCGCCGCACTGCGCAGCATGATTTCTTCGTCGACGAATTCCCCCCAGGGCGTCGCGCCAGCACCCGGAATGTGACCGGCTCGACCTCGCGTCTCCCGAATACCGTCGTATACCGCCTGGGAACGCGCATCGACCAGAGCGTAGCCCAGTTCCGTCGCGTGCTCCTGCACCCACGTCGCGTCGACGATAAGGTCATCACGCGGCCGCACCGTCACGTTCCCATTCCCTCGATGAGGCGCTTCCGCCGTGACATCATTCCCGGCGGCCTTCCACGCACCCAGGCCACCATTCATCAGAACCGTGCGGTCGCCCAATCCAGCCCAATCCAGCGTGAAGATGGTGCGGGCAGTGGGGGTCACCCATTCACTTCCCCAGTAGACGACGATCCGCGAATCGTCGTTGATCCCCCACTCCCTCAGCATGGTCTGGAAGCGATCGGGCTCTGGAAGTTCCAACACCAGGTTGTCGCCGCCACCATGCGAATCCTCATGCCAGATATCCATAAACGACACGAAATGCGCGCCGGGAACGTGTTCTGACTGATAGGCCGTGTCCTCGCCTACGTGGAGCAGCACCAGGTTGTCATCATTCAGATGCTCCGCAACCCAGTCCGCCGATACGACAAGACTCTGTCGCGAATCCTGGGCTTGGGCCCCGGCAACGAGCGTGGTGGACACCCCAACAACGGCCAGGGCAGCCACGAACGGTTTCAGTGTCATGACCTTAGAACCTCCGGTTTTCTAAAGCTAGGATCCCATCCCACCATCCCAACTATCCCAACGAAAACTCCGCAAGCACCCCGTAATGGTCCGAAACCTCCTCGCCGGGCGCGTCCAGCACAACACTCGCTCCGACGGTCTCCAGATTAGACGCACCATTGGCTCGCAACATCACATAGTCGAACCGCATGTCGGATTTGTTGCTCTGGAGCCAGTTCCGCGCATATCGATTCCTCGAATAGGACCAAGTGGCGGTTTGGTGTCCGTTCGATGGGTCGATGGTGTCACGAAAGCCGGCCGCCACTATCAAGTCCATCTCAGACGCCCGCCCGTCGTCGTAACGCTCGGGCGGAAAATTCAGATCGCCCGCGAGAATCATCGGCCCATTGTCGAGCTTCTCGATCGCCTCGAGGAGTGCCTCCACCTGTAGGCGGCGGATGCGCTCATCTGCCGGCGAGGTCCCGGCGTAGAAATGGGGAGCCACCAGCGTCAAATCTCCTATCGGAGTCTTTACGGTCGTGAAGACCGTTCCCTTACGGCCGAGTCGCTCAGAAAGCTTTGAACCCGGGGGCAGCGGATGAGGTTCGAACCGGGTCTCACCCAGGTCAAAACGAGATAGTACGAGGATACCCCCGTGTACATCGAAGGTGACACCCCACGTGCGACGAATATGGAGGGCGTCATGCGCCACGTGGTATTGGTCTCTCAGGCTGTCGACCACCCGGCTCCGCACGCTCGCGTCGAACGTCTCCTGCAAGACGATGACGTCTGCGTCCACGGCCCGCAATGCGTCAGGGAGACGCGCGGTTCGGGCCCTCTTGTCCTGGCCCGGCACGGCGATGGGAAGCGCCCAGGCATTGAGCGTCAGAACTCGGAGACGGGAAACCGGAGCTGTGGCGTTCACGACGACTTGGCCCGGCGGAGCGTTGCGCCGCGTGGCACCGCGATCAACGTGAGACTAGCGGCCATCAGGGTACCTACGATTACGGCGATTCCGAACCGTTGCGTGGGAGGAAAGCTCGAGAGGCCGAAGATGCCGAATCCGACGCTGATGATAGCGGCGGCACCAACGATTGGGTGCCAGAGTTCGCGCCGCGCTTGAATCCATGTGGCTGGATCGGCCATGTTCCCGTTCCCCAGTTTCCGTACCCGCATGACCAGATGGATCATCGAGTCCACTCCCATGGCCAGCGCCACGTTGGCCGCCGGCGACGCAATGATATCGACCGGCATCGCCAGATGGCCCATGACGCCAAGCACTACAATAGGAATACTCGTCAGACACAGTACCATGACGAGGGTGGTCCAACCGTCGCGTGACACGACGGCCGCGACACCCACGAACAACATCAACAATCCCCCCAAGCCGATCGCCAAACTCGACCGGATCAGGCGGCCAAGCTGAAGCTGCAGTTCGTACTGGCCGGCCACGTACACTGGCTCCAGTGCTGCATCCGTGACATAGCGTTCGACCCGGTCGATGACGGCCTGCCGCGACTCCACTCTACCGCCCTCTCGCATCCTCAGGAAAAAACGTCCCTCCATATGATCCGCCGTCACGTAACTCAAGCCGACTCGGCCGAAAAATGGCCCCTGGAGTAGGTCGAGGAGCAAGGCGTTGGACAGAAACCCAGCCATCGGTACTCGACGAGCCTCGTTCAATAGGAGAGCCGGTGAAATCAGGCTGCCAACCGCTGGGTCCGATTCGAGGGACTCGTGGAGCGTCCACATTTTCTCGACCGTTTCGGCATCGCCGATGGCCATGCCCCCGGGATCGCGGATCACGATGTTCAAGGGGCTGCTCCCTCCATCGCGATCGATCGCTTCGAGCCCCTCGTACAGTGGCCCGTCGGGATCGAAATAGGAGAGAAGACTCGGATCGGTGGAGAGATTTCTGAATCCCAGTCCGGCAATCAGCACGACAACCACCAATCCCCCCAAAACTATCCTTCTGTTTCCTGTCCCCCCTGTCCCTCCTGTCCCTCCTGTCCCTCCTGTCCCTCCTGTCCCTCCTGTCCCCCCTGCCCTCAGAAACACCGGGAACACACCGTATGCGATCACCAGCGCAGTCAACGCCCCCACGGCACCCGCGATACCCAATTCGCGGAGCGGTTTGGCCGTGGCAAGGAGCAACGACGTGAAGCCCAGTAGGGTTGTTAGCATAGCCCAAAACGAGGGCCCCACGGTCTCCCGACGGGCGTACGCCGTGGGATCCGACTCCCCGGTTGCCACCCCTCGCCGCCAGTTCGCGGCCAGGAATACCGTGTGCGACAGGGTGAGAACGAACACGATTACCGCGATGTTTGCGGTGAGGAGCCCGATGCCGATCGACAGGACTTGCGCCAGCACGAGCGTAATCGAAATCGACATCAAGCAGGTTACCAGCGTCCCGACCACTAGCCAGACGCGCCGGTATACGGCTCCGATGATCAAGCCGAAAACCAGGAGCGCGGCCGACGAAAAGACGACGAGGTCTCGAAACAGATTCCGTCGGATGAGTTCGATGATGTACGGGACCCCGGAAACCTGAATCGCAAGCTCATCGGACTCGAACGGGGCGAGTACGGCGTCCAGGTCGCCAACCAGGCGTTCCGGCTCGACGTCGCTCACCACCTGGAGGAGCAGGTTCGAGGAACGCCCGTCACTGTTCAGAAGAAGCGGTCCCCAGAGAGGACTCCGCTCCGCGTCTTCCGTGGTGATACTGTTGACCGACGAGACGCCTTCGACGCTGCCCAGCGCTTCGGTGAGTTGCTCGATACTTTCCCGGTAGGACGTGGCCGAGGTGGATTCACCCTCCACGCGGACCACTACCAGTTCCGCGCTCGGGAAGCGCTCGCTCACTTCCTGCGATGCGCGCAGTTGAGGGTCGTCGCGAGAAAAGAAGAAATCGGCTTCCACGCGTGGCGAGAGATCGACCCATCGCAGCACACCGGCGACTACCGCGATTGTCGCGATCGAAACAATCCACGGTATTCCTGCGTGGTATTGCCTCATCATGACTGAAACCCGGCGCTCGGTCGGTGTATACTCACGTATTCCGTTTTCTTGGGATCAGGGTTGACCAACAGGATAACAAAGGAGTACTGCATGCGGATCCCCGCGCTCGTTTTGGCTGCAACCGTTCTGGCTTCACCGGCTCAGTCACAAGAGGCTGAAGTCTTGGCTGCCATTGAAGACCAACTCAGCGCGTGGAGCACCGGCGATGTCCAAGGATTCGCCGCGTTCTATACCGACGGAGTGCGGGGCTTCAACATCGATGGGGGCCCGCTGGCCATCGGGTTCAACATAGAGATGGTGGAAATGGCGGTACAAGCCGGATTCACGGTAAAGTTCACACCGCGGGACATCGATGTGAAAGTCATAGGGTCCACGGCCGTCGCCGTTGGATACCTCGATGGAGAAATCACGATCCCGGGTGGGGAGCCTCAATCTGGGACGTGGCGTTATTCGGAAACCCGGGTGAAAGACGGAGACACCTGGAAGGTGGTCCAGTACCATTTTTCGAAGATGTCAGCGGCGATGGCGCCGAGGAGGTAACCGGGGGTCAGTCGCCGCTCTGCTGGCGCGACTTGATCAAGAGTCGCTCATGAAAATCGATGCGCTCTTCGAGATCGGCGAGCCGCTGCCCAGCCTGCTCTTCGAAATCGGCGAGCGCGCGTAGCTGACGGTCTTCGGCGTCGAGCAAGAACTCTTGCACTTGTTCACTGGCCCCACCACCCTCCGGATCCATTGTTGCGGCCTTCTTGGCCTTCCGCCACAAGAAAAACGACGAGCCCGCAATGACGATCCCGCCGAGCAAAGCCGGCACCGCCTCGAAGGGAATCGCGGTCAAGATCAAGAACGCGCCCATGACCAACCGGGCCGCGACGCCCTTGACCGTATCCAAGGCCATAACTGTGGCCCCATTCGGCGTGCGCAGGCCTCGTGCCGAAGGCGGCTGCGCTACCGGCAGTGAACTCAGGGGCGCACGCATGGGGAACGCGCACGACGGGCATGCTGCCGCGCTCGACGATACTCCTACACCACATTCTGGACAGTCGACTAGGGCCACTAGTTGAACCTCCGCAACAAGTCGATCAAAGCTCTCTCAAGGTCAGTCGTCAATCGTCGATCGCCTGTGGATGATTGAATCTAGCAGCCGTTGCACTACCTCAGGCGTTTCACCGTCGGGATCCACTTCGGGATCATACGCGCTCACAGTCAACGCCGCGACTTTGCCGCTCGCCATCAGCGCATCGAGCAGTTCCACGACCTGACCCTCGCGTAACCCGCCGGCGGCCTGCAAGGCATTCACCGGGCACACGCTGGGGTCGAGCACGTCCAGATCCAAATGGACCGATATGCTGTCGCAGCCATCGACACACTCCTGCACGGACGACACCCACCCATCTCGGGCCGCGCCTTCCGGCGTTACATGCCGAATGCCGTGCTCGGCGATGAACGCGTGTTCCGGCGGATCCAGATCTCGTGCCCCCACGAGCGCGATTCGACTGGCCGAAACCGGTTCGAATCCCGGAAGTCCGCGCACAACGCTCTTCCAACACCATCCCGCGGCAACCGCCAGGGCCATGCCATCGAGAAACCCACTACTGGTGGTCTCTGGAGTGTTGAGATCGCCGTGGGCATCGAACCAAACGAGTCCGGTCGAACCCGATCCAACACCCGCCAGCACGCCAACCTGCATGAGACAGTTACCGGTCAGAACGATGGGAAACGCGCCTTCCGCTATCGCCGATCGCACACCGTCCGCAACCTCACGGCACAGGGCAAACCCCGTCTTCACCTCGGCCGGCGGCCAGTCCGGGCCGTCGACCTCCGCCACTGATACGGAATGGCCGGCTGCGGATATTCGATCGGCCAATCCGCTGTCGAGAAGGGCACCAGGCCCACGCCCCATCCGGTAGTCCCGGTGACCGGAATCGTAGGGGACAGAGATCAGGTTGATGTCCATGCGTGGAAATCCTTCCCTGCGTTACATCATCGACCATCGACCATCGACCATCGGCTATCGGCCATCGACCCTCGGCTACCAAACAATGCTGCGAATTATCGTCGCGAGGACGCCGGCGCCCAGGATGATCGTGCCGAACGCATCCGGTTCGGTGCTTTCTCGCCCAACGCGCGCTCCGACGTACCACCATGCCTCATCTCGACCATTACCGCGTCGGATCACTTCGAGCGTTCCAACCACTGTCACCGGCTTGACCGGACTGAACCCGAGGTCCGCGACAAAGGACGGAGAAAACCCTCTCGAATCGATGAAGATCGCTCCGATGCCAGCATCGAGCTTGGCTCTACCGAACAAGCGTCGCATCCGGAATTTGAGTCCGGTTCTCATATGACCCGCGAAATCGACACCCCAGAAGCCTGAGGCACCGACCCCGACATCACGACTTGCATACGACAAGATTCCGCTCTCGAACAGAATCGAATGATCGAACCCGCTGCTCAGGGGATCGTTGTTGAGGCGGTAGGCATACCCAACTTCGGAAAAGAAGTCGCACTGCTGTCCACTCTGGCAAAACCCACCGAACTGCGCCGAGAGAGGAGTTGCACACAGAACCAACACAAGAGACAGCGATAGTGATTTCACGGGGAAGTTGGGTTGGAATCGTTCCCGTCTACTCCATCGATACGATGAAGTTCCATCTGCGAGTCACGTACTTCGTTGGGCCGATACATGATCACTCTGGCTCGTTCCAGCGTAATGAGACCTCCACCAATCATCTTGTCCAGCTCGGGCAAGACATCGGAAATCCGCTCTTCGGTTTCAACGACCTCTATGATCATCGGAAGATCGAGCGAAAGGCGAAGCACGTTCTCCGTATGCACGTGACTGCTCGACCCGAACCCCGCGACGCCCCGGAGCACGGTGGCGCCGGCAAAGCTACGCTGTCGCAGCAACTCGAGCAGCACCTTGTAAAGCGGTTTGCCTTCGTACTTGTCGCCCTCACCGATGAAGATGCGCATCAGAGTGCGCTCGCCCTTGAAATGGTGCGCCACTGTCAGCTCCTCACAGAAGTCGCGATGCCGTGGCGGTGCCGGCTATGATTGCCGCAACACCGCCGATCACGGTCCCCAACATATAGGCGGACGCTCGCCAGTACTCGCCGTCACCCAGCAATGCCACGGTCTCGAAAGAGAAGGTCGACATTGTCGTGAACGCGCCACAAAAGCCGATCGTCACCGCGGCACGCACCTCGGGCCCGGCGGCTGCGGATCCTAACAGGAACCGCATGAAAAACCCGAGTGCGAAGGCGCCCACAATGTTGACGACTAGCGTACCCCAGGGGAACGACCCACTCGGCGGCTGAACGAGCCCCTGCAAGAGGTATCGAGACCACGTCCCGATCGTCCCTCCGATGGCAAGAAAGAAAAAGAGCTTCACATTC
>JBDHLU010000019.1:0-28766 GCA_039656555.1 Gemmatimonadota bacterium
ACTACCAGGATCTGGAGGTCGGGAGCGGCACGGAGGCCCTGAGTGGCGCGAACGTCACGGTCCATTACACCGGTTGGTTGACGGATGGAACGAAGTTCGACAGCAGTGTGGATCGGGGAACACCGTTCGTGTTCCCATTGGGCGCGGGTCGGGTGATTGCGGGTTGGGACGAGGGTGTGAGTGGCATGCTGGTCGGCGGCAAACGGAAGCTCGTGATCCCCGCCGATCTGGCGTACGGTGACCGTGGCGCCGGAAACGCCATCCCGCCCGGAGCGACACTGGTTTTTGACGTGGAGTTGCTCGACGCACAGTAGGAGGTCGGTAGCGATCGACGATCGCTACCGCCAGATCTCTGCCAACACGCGCATCCAGTTTCGATAGGCGAGAAGCTCGAGGGCTTCACTATCATAACCTGCGGCCCGCAGACGATCGACCAGTTTCGGTAGCCCAGCAACATCCCCCAGCTCGCTCGGCATGGTCGCCCCGTCGAAATCCGATCCCAACGCTACGTGCTCGATCCCGATACGGTCGACGAAGTAGTCGATGTGGCGAACGATGGCATCGATTGGTGTGTCCGGGTTGGCCTCCCCATCTTCGCGTAAGAACCCAACGTGAAAGTTGACGCCGATCAATCCGTTGGTGTCGCCGATGGCGTCAACCTGATCGTCCTCGAGATTCCGGCTCGACGGTGAGATTCGGTGCGCGCATCCATGCGTCACGACCAGTGGCGCGTTCGAGTGTTTTGCCACATCCCAGAAGCCTCGCGCATTGATGTGAGCAAGGTCGATGAGGATGCCGAGTCGGTTGCACTCCGCCACGAGAGCAAGGCCTTGCTCCGTCAGGCCACCGCCGATGGCCGGTGAACTGGGGAAGCGAAAGGGAACACCTTCTCCGTAGATGTTGGGTCGGCTCCAAAACAAACCGAGCGAACGCAGCCCCAGGTCGTAGAACTCTTCGAGTGTTTCGGGCCCGGGGTGGATGGCTTCCGCTCCTTCGAAATGGAGAACGATCGCCAGGACATGTGCTTGGAGGCATGCATCCAATTCCGACGCGGTATGGACGACTTGTACCTCTCCGGCCGCATCTTTCTCGATACCACGAAGCCGAGCGATGACGTCGTGGGTGAACGACTTGGCATATTCGCCGTCAAGTTCCGGTACGTCCGGTCGGGTGCCGGGTCGCGGCGCCGCCATCGGTTGTTTCATGCCGACGGGTGGGACGAAGATCGCGAAGAATCCGCCCGCAAACCCGCCTCGCTTCGCGCGCGGTAAGTCGATATGTCCTTGATCGCCCTCGACGAAGAACGATCGACCACCGCCCCGATCATGAAGGTGCAAGTTGAGGAGCGTATCGTTGTGCCCGTCGAAAATTGGAAGTTTCGCCATGAATGCCTGACTCGCCAAGATCAAGGATCCACCACATCTTACGCGCCATGATGACGCGGCTCCGAAGTGTCGACTGGCAAGACCCCAGAAGCAAGTGGCCGTCATGAAGCGCGTGATGATTCCGATTGCCATCGTGTACCTCCTGACGATGGCGGCCATGTTGACGTTTCCCGGTCTCACGCCGTTCAACACGATAGAACCGCGCATCCTGGGTATCCCATTCGTGTTTGCGTGGTACTTGATGTGGATCGTAGGCGCTCTTGTCGTGCTCTCCCTTCTCTACCAGGCGTACGAAGAGTGAGCGATTGGCGATGGGTACTTGCGATTGTCGGCGCTTACCTGGGGGTGAATCTCTGGGTTGGGTTGCGGGCGGGAGGTAGATCATCCGACACGGTTGCCGGATACGTGGCGGGAGATCGGGAGTTTGGCACGGTCGTCATGTACTTCGTGACCGGCGCGACCATGTTCTCGGCGTTCGCGTTTCTCGGTGGACCGGGATGGGCGTACAGTCGGGGAGCAGCCGCGTTCTACATTCTCGGATACGGCGTGTTGGGCATGGCTCCGTACTTCGCCTTGGGGCCGTGGGCAGCTCGTGTCGGCCGCAAGCATGGCTACGTCACGCAGGCATCGATGCTGGCACACCGATTCGACAACCGGTGGGTGGCGGTGACCGCCGGCGTGGTCAGCGTGATCGCAATGGTACCGTACGTGGCCCTGCAGATGAATGGTGCCGGGATCGTGTTGGAGCAGGTGACGGACGGACGCATCCCGCTGCCGGTGGGTGCCGCGGTGGCCTATTCGGTGGTCTTGATCTATGTGTGGCGAAGTGGGGTGATGGGAGTTGGGTGGACCAACGTCTTCCAGGGCGTGGTCATGGTCGTGATAGCGTGGGCGCTGGGGCTGTATCTGCCGTACAAGCTCTACGGGGGTATCGGGCCGATGTTCGAGCAACTGGCCGCCGTCCGCCCCGAAATGCTCACGGCTCCCGGGCTCGACGCCCTTGGGAACCCCTGGACGAAGACCGAATACACATCGGCTGTTCTTGTGTCGATCATCGGCCTCATCATGTGGCCACACCTGTTCATGAAAGCGTTTGCGGCCAAGGACGATGCGACGATTCGACGGACCATCGCGCTCTTCCCGACGTTCCAGCTCTTTCTGTTTCCACTGTTTCTTGTTGGATTCGCCGGGATCATGTATGGAAGCGCTCCTGACGCCGCAGACGCCATCATGCCGCATATCGTGCTTACGTCGGGCCTTCCCACGCTGGTCGTCGGGTTGTTTTGCGCAGGGGGGCTTGCTGCGTCGATGTCTACGGGCGACGCGCTCGTGCACGGTGCGGCATCGATCGCGGTCGAGGATATCTATGTGGGGGCGAGTCGTATCAAGCTCGATCAGCACCAACAACGAGCCCTGATCCGCTGGGTTGCCGTGGCGGTGGGCGTGGTGGGCTATGCCGTGGCGTTGGCCACCCAGCGATCACTCGTAGGACTGCTGCTCATGGCTTACGGTGCGATCGTACAACTCGCGCCCTCGGTGTACGGCGCGTTCTTATGGCGACGAGCGACGGGTGCTGGCGCGGTTGCGGGCCTCATCGTGGGCGTCACTATTACCGGCCTGCTCGTGATTCGTCCTGAGTGGCGTCCTTACGGGTTGCACGAGGGGCTAACAGGTCTGATAGGCAACCTTGTCACGTTCGTCGTGGTTTCGTTCGCGACAGCGACTCCATCGAGTGAACATGTCGACGAGTGGCTAGGGACGGCGAGAAATATGAACTGAGAACCGAGACCCCATTCTCAATTCTAGATCCTCAGTTCTCAGATCGTTTGTATAACTCCTTCCACTCCTCCTCAAACTCGTTCCCGGGCACCCATCGAGGCACGTCATCGGCGTTGGCAATCAGCATCACGGTCTCGAACACGATGCGGGCATCACGCACCGTGCCGGCAAAGTTCCACTCGTCGGTGACGATGTCGGAGACCTGATGGTAGTGCGTCGAGTGATATTCGACGGGGTCGAAACCCAACGGCTCGATGAAGTCCTGTCCCCGTTGTAGCGAAAGGGCAGGGATGCCGGCCTTTGCGAAACTCACCTGGTCCGATCGGTAGAAGCTCCCAGCATTGGGATTGGGGTCTCCGACGGCTCGCAGCCCGTGTGACTCTGCGACCCCACGCAATACATCTCCCATTGTATTCATGACAAGGCCGATGGCCGCTACATCGTGCGTTTCGCCGAAGATCTGCAGCATGTCGATGTTGATGTTCGCAACTATCTGATTGAGCCGTACCGGAGGGTTGGCGACGAATGCACCGCTCCCGAGGAGGCCCCCCTCTTCGGCGCCGACAGCCACGAACATGATCGACCGGCGAGGCGGCGACGCGATGAACGCTTCGGCCATGTTGATGATGGTGGCTGTCCCGGACGCATTGTCCCAAGCGCCGTTGTAGATACTATCGCCTCCGTCTGCAGTCGGGTTGATGTCGAGGTGATCGTAGTGCGCCGTGAACACGATGTATTGGTCGCGAAGGTCGGGGTCACTACCGGGAAGCACGCCTGCGATGTTGTATGTGGCGACGCGGCGAATGTCCGTTTCGATGTGGGCTGATATGCGAAACCCGGTGTCCTTGGGCCTGAATTCACGCTGCGCCGCCATCTCGAAGAGCCCCGCCAAGGTGGTGCCCATCGACTCGGCGATGCGCTCGGAAGACGTCGAATCGATCCATGCGAGAAGGTCTACTTTGTAGTCACGCGCCCAATTCTCTCGACCGCCCGTATTGCCGATGACCGAGAACGGGTAGCTGGCGGACTCGGTCGTATGGATGACGATGGCTCCTGCGGCCCCGTGCTTCATTGCTTGTTCGAACTTGTAGGTCCACCGACCGTAGTAGGTCCTGGCCGGACCTCCGAAAAGCGCTACACCGTCTTCCTCCACGGGTGGGTCGTTGTTGAGAAAGAGGAGCACTTTTCCGCTCACGTCCTCACCCGCGAAGTCGTCCCAATCATGTTCGGGTGCTTCGACTCCGTATCCAACGAAGAGGATCGGCGCATCATCGATGTCGACGACCTCTCGTTCAGAGGCGGACCACCATGTTAGGGTCTTGTTGTCGGTGAAGGGGAGAGGCCCTCGGGGGCCGCGGATGGTGAGGCCGCTTCGCCCCTCGTTTTTTCGCATTCCAATCAAGTCGAATGGCAAGGCAAAATCATCGCCGGCAGGTCGGAGTCCTACTTCCTCGAATCGCTGTGAGATATGGGCGACAGCGCGCGCTTCTCCGGCCGTTCCAGGTGCTCGTCCTTCCATGCTGTCAGCCGAGAGCGCCTCAACATCATGTCGGATACCGTCCTCAGTGATGAGGAGGGCAGGGTTGGTGCCACATGCGAGGGTGAAGAGCGTCAATCCGGTGACGATTGCAAGCCGTGCCATTCGAGCCTCTTCCGAAAGCAGTAATAGGGAAACTTAAGCGGAGAAGGCTGCTGGTAGCGGCGAGTTCGGGGCCGGGTTGCAAAGTTAGCCTAGCCTAATTATTATGTTCTTCGATACTAATCAGACTGATAACGGCATATGCCAGACCCACTTATAGCGCTCTTGGTCTTCGGGTTGATAACGATCGCGCTGACAGCGGTCTTTTACCCCAGACACGGGATTGTCCCCCGGCTGCGGCAGGTCATGTACTTGTCGGAGCGCGTTCGCATGGAGGATGCCCTCAAGCACGCCTTGCACGAACAAATCGAGGGGCGTTTCGCCAACACGAACAGTCTCGCCGGCGCACTCGAGATCACCCGGCATGCCGCGTCAACCCTCCTGATCGAACTGGAACGCCTAGAATTTGTCTCGATCGACGACGACGGCGTGCGTTTGACCGAGGCGGGGAGGTCGTACGCGATGCGTATCCTGCGAAGCCACCGTCTGTGGGAGCGCTATCTCGCCGATCGCACGTCCGTTCGTCCTGGGGATTGGCACCAGAAAGCGGAGATCGCTGAACACCGGCTCTCGGAGCATGACGCGAACGTGCTCGCTTCGAGGATGGGGTACCCGCTGTACGATCCCCACGGTGATCCAATCCCTACGGAACAAGGTGACCTCCCGCCACTTCAAGGTGTGGTACTGACCGAGTTGGCAGCGGGGCGATTGGGCACGATCGTGCACATCGAAGACGAGCCGGCCGAAATCTTCGAGCGCATCGTAGCAGAAGGCATCCAGCCACTCATGCGGGTGAAGTTGTTGGACACCTCGCCATCCATCGTACGCGTGTTGATCGAGGGCCGCGAACATTCGCTCGAGCCCATGGTGGCTCGGAACATCACGGTACACCCGACCGCGGCCGCGGATGATGACGATGAAGCGCTGAGTGTGTTGAGCGAGGTGCGGCCTGGATTCGAGGCGACCGTGGTCAGGATTTCATCCCGGTGCCAGGGCCCGCAGCGGCGCCGACTCCTCGACCTCGGATTCGTGCCGCACACCAGGATTCGCGCGGAACTAGAAAGCACTGCCCGCGACCCTGTGGCTTACCGGATCAGGGGCGCGGTCATTGCGCTCCGTCGCGCGCAGGCGGACCTGATCCATGTCGACGATATCCGCTCCGTGGATGCCTCAGTGGAAGAGGAAGATCATGCCCGCGCCATGTGATGGTTGTGCTTCGCACCGCACGGAGGCGCTGATCCAACTTGGGCTCAAGCCCGACAAGTTCGACTATCTGATAGCACTCGCTGGGAACCCCAATACGGGAAAGAGCACCGTATTCAACGCCCTTACGGGCTTGCGGCAACACACGGGGAACTGGCCCGGGAAGACAGTCACGCGCGCCGAGGGCATGTTCTCTCGTGGGGATCGCAAATGGAAGGTCGTTGACCTTCCGGGAACCTATTCGTTGCAGGCGGGGAGCACTGACGAGGAGGTCGCCCGCGATTTCGTCCTGTACGGTCGTCCGGATGTCACGGTGATCGTCGCCGACGCGACGCGACTCGAGCGAAACTTGAACCTCGTGATCCAGATCCTCGAGATCACGGACCGCGTGGTGCTGTGTCTCAATCTCATGGACGAGGCACGCCGACACGGAATCGGTCTCGACGTCGATGCCTTGTCGGCGCGTTTGGGGGTTCCGGTGGTTCCCACCGCCGCCCGCTCGGGCGTTGGCATGGACGATCTGCTCGACGCCATCGAGGCGGTGGCCACCGGGAAGATCGAAACGACGCCGTTCCGCGCCACGACCCTACCCGAAGATGTCGAGGCAGCGGCCGGCGAACTATCCGCGCTCATCAAGACGACGTTTCAATCGGTACCGAACGCACGTTGGGTGGCGCTCCGGTTGTTGAACGCCGATGAACGAGTCGCCGTTGCCGTGCGCACGGGAGAGCTTGGCGATCTTGGGGAGTGGGACGATGATGGCGACGGCGGAGTTGCCACCACCACAGAAGCGCGGGAGGCCATCCTCGATACGGCGTCTCGGCTCCGATGGACGTTACGCCCGGATTTCCACGATGAAATGGTCGAGCACGTGTACGCGGCAGCGCACGAGATCGCGGATGCGGCACGTGTGCGGGGCGTGAAGAAAGCGAAGTTCACGTTGGATCGCACACTCGACCGTTGGCTGACGAGTCGGTGGCTTGGGTTTCCGCTGATGCTCGCGATTCTGATGGTAGTGTTCTGGATTACAATCGCCGGTGCCAACGTCCCGTCGAGGATGCTGGCCACATTGCTCCTCGACACGATGCACCCAATCCTCAAGAATGCCGCTGCCGGTATGGGGATACCGTGGTGGTTGGATGGCTTGGCCATCGACGGCGTGTACCGCGCCACCGCTTGGGTGGTCAGTGTGATGCTCCCGCCGATGGCCATTTTTTTCCCGATGTTTACGCTGCTCGAAGATTTCGGATATTTGCCGCGAGTGGCGTTCAACTTGGACTCCCTGTTCCGCCGCGCCGGGGCGCACGGAAAGCAAGCGCTCACGATGTGCATGGGGTTCGGATGCAATGCAGCCGGCGTTGTTGCCACTCGCGTAATCGACAGCCCTCGCGAACGACTGATCGCAATCATCACGAACAATTTCTCATTGTGCAACGGGCGGTGGCCGACGCAGATCCTTATTGCGTCTATCTTCATCGGAACCTTGGTGCCGGCGCACCTCGCGGGATTCGTATCCGCTGCCGCTGTGGTGGGCATCGCGTTGCTGGGAATCGTGTCGATGTTCTTGGCTTCGTGGTTTCTGTCCCGCACGATGCTACGGGGAGAAGCCACGACGTTCAGTATGGAGCTGCCGCCCTATCGGCCGCCGAGGATATTGCAGACGTTGTACACGTCGCTCATCGACCGCACTCTCATCGTGCTCTGGCGTGCCGTCGTGTTCGCAGCGCCCGCGGGTGCCGTGATTTGGCTTCTTTCGAACGTGATGATCGGTGGGACCAGCATTGCTGAATGGACGATGGACTTCATGAATCCATTTGGGTTATTCGTGGGGCTGAACGGCGTGATACTTCTGGCCTATATCGTCGCTATCCCCGCCAACGAGATCGTGATTCCCACGATTCTAATGCTGACTGTGGCTACGGTCGGTGCCACCGGGGTGGGTGAAGGGGCTGGCGTCATGTTCGAGATAGATTCGGCAGCGGAAACTGGCGAGTTGCTTCGCGCTGGCGGATGGACGCTACTCACAGCCGTCAACTTGATGTTGTTCTCGCTGCTTCACAATCCGTGTTCAACTACCATCTACACCATCTACAAAGAGACGCGCAGCGCAAAATGGACGACGGTGTCGACCATGTTGCCACTGGCGATGGGGTTCGTAGTCACTTTTCTGGTGACTCAGGTGTGGAGGTTAGTTGGGTAGTCGGGGTCAAGACACGAGTCGAAATCTTGATTCTTGACTCTTCGCGCAGCTCTATCGGCGCGTCGCTTCAGCCCACAGTTCGTCTCCGAGAGCCCGCCACTCGAATCCAGTTGCCTTGCCGTCAAACGGTTTGAACTCGACGGCGACGAAGGTCAGGATGTCTAGGATCGCGCCATCGGCGATTTCGACGGGATGGAACATCCCCTCGCCGAGCGGCTGCAGCCACGTTTCCTTCAATGGCTCTAGCGGCGCGTCGGGCCAGCGAACAACCAGGCGCTCGTTCTCGTAGGTGATCTCTATCGTGACTTCGCCGCCGCCGAGGAATTCGGCCGGTTTGAAGAGGTAGGAGCCGACATACCGCTCTGCGAGATCCGCCGCGATCATGATGGGTCGCGAAGCCTGTACGCCAATATCGAAATCGACGTTTGTGTTACCCCACGCGAGTCTGAGCACGCTTCCGGTAGCGTTCACTTCCGGAAACGAGAAGGTGAGAACCTCCGTACTCCAATTCACGGTTTCGGGCTGCACGTTGAACTGGATGGTGTTGGGGTCCCCAGATGGTCCTTGCAAATGGAACCGCCGCGCCTGGGGGTCGAATATCGCGGTCCACCCGTCCTGCTTGACCTCGATCCATATCGAGTAAAGCCCTTCTGGCAGAGCGTGGCCGTCTATCGTGACGTCCTTGTCGACTTGGATATTGGTGGCCCAGTTGGCGCCAGGCGTCCATTTCTTGCCCCATGGTACGACGAGTGGGTTGCCCCAAAGCTCGGTGCGTCCTCGCAACCGGGGGCGACCGTAGTCGATGGTGATGGTGGTTCCATCTATGGTTTGCGATACCGTACCGCGCTCACTGGCACGAATCTGCCCCTGGGCGGTTGAAACCAGCGTTAGGGTGACGATCGCGAACGTTGCGGCTGCTATCCGGCGGGTCATGGTAGATCTAGTCCTGGTGAGTGGGAGGTTCTGGTGTCGACGCCCTGCTTAACCGAAGCGAGCGGTAATGGCAGCACGGATCTGGTCGAGGGTGCGGCCTTCGTTGTGATAGCGCACGACCATTCGGCCCTCGGTCTGACATATCTCACAGCTCATACCCATCCCGTTGCTCTCGAAGCATGTGAGCAGTGACCGGAAGCCCGGCAGCTCGGCGCATCCACACATGCAGCGAATCCCGTCGGCGATGTGCGGTATCTTGCGAATTCCATTGTAGAGTTCAATCACGTGGTCGAAGCCCGCGAGTTGCGCCTCGCTGAGCACGTTGGATGCATCGACGTCAGGACGCGGTTCCGGGTGGTCTATTTGCGTCCACAAACGGAGGTCGCGGAGGGCTGGAGTGAGCCCTGGGCCTGCCACGAGCGTCAACGAGGCTCCCATTACCGTAGTCAAGAATCCTCGACGTGATGCGTCGTGTCCAGACACCAACTCTCCTTGGTTGTTATTCAATCTTGAAATCTAGGGTGCTACCTTGAAAGACGTCAACGGGGTGCAGAGGATACTTTCCGTGCGCATCTTTCAATATATATGAATCAGGACATCGAAAGTCCCCGATCTGCCGGCGTTTGCCGCCGTGATGTCGTCACAGCCCTTGGTGCCTTCGCGGCATCACCGGGCCTTTGGCGGGCGGCTTCCGACCTCATCCACCCGTACCAAGTGTCTCCCTACGCTCTGGTCCTCGGAACTGCCCAGGATGGCGGCCTCCCGCAGATCGGGTGCTATACGCCGAGATGTGCCCAGGCGAGGTCAACACCACGCTATGTGGCATCGTTGGCCCTCGTGGAGCCCGAGAGCGAGCGGTATTACCTCGTTGATGCCACACCCGACCTCACGCGGCAGTCCGACCTCATTGATGAGGAGGGCTTCCGTCGTCGCGCTAGCGAGCGTCGTCCGTTCGACGGAATTTTTCTTACGCACGCCCACATCGGGCACTACCTTGGACTCGCGCTCTTGGGTCGAGAGGGTGTCGGAACAGAGCCAACGCCGGTCTTTTGTACCCCGACCATGGCCGAGTTTCTGACGACCAACGGACCGTGGAGCTTGATGGTGGATGAGGGCAGGTTGTTCTTTCCGGAGGTACCGATAGACCGCTGGTTCGAGGTCGACGAATGGCTGTCCGTCCGGATGATCCCAGTGCCGCACCGGCCCGAGTTCTCAGACACGGTAGGGTTCATGTTTCGGGGGCCGGGACATACCATTCTGTATATCCCCGACATTGACCGGTGGGAAGCGTGGGACTATGCCATTGGCGACATCGTGCGTGAGGTAGATGCGGCGCTCCTGGACGGGTCGTTCTATTCGGGGGCTGAGATCCCAGGCCGGAACATCGAGGACATTCCCCACCCGCTGATCCCACACTCGATGGACCTCTTGGAACCGGCTGTGCGAGACGGTGCCCGCGTGATCTTCACGCATCTCAACAACACGAATCCTGTGCATGACGGCGGCCCCGAAACCCGAGAGGTTCAGGGCCGTGGGTTTGAAGTGGCGCGACAGGGAATGAGAATCGGGTTATAGATGGTCGGCGCCTCGTTTCCCGCTAACCCTCGAGTTGCTCCCAAGCGCCTGCTCGTTCTGGGCGGTACCGGGTTCATCGGGCCGCACATGGTCGAGTACGCATTGAGTCGCGGCCACGAGGTCACGATATTCAATCGCGGTCGCACCAACACGGATCTGTTCCCGGGTGTTGAGAAACTCGTCGGCGACCGAAACGACAACCTCGACGCGCTCAAGGGGCGCACGTGGGACGTCGTGCTCGACAACCATGCGACCATTCCCCGTTGGGTTCGGCAGTCGGCCCAACTCCTGAAGGACTCGGCACAGCAGTACGTGCATGTTTCGACCATTTCGACTTACGACGGCGCAGCCGCCGGCGCAACGTGGCCGGACGATATCGAGCCCGGTTCCGCCGAAGAAGACCGCTTGCGGGTGGACGAGGATTCGAAACTCGCTGAACTCCCCGATGACTATGACGGGAGCGAAGAGGTGACAGGGCAGACCTACGGGCCGTTCAAGGTGATGGCCGAAGCGGAAGCGCGGGCGGCGTTCCCGGGCCGCGCGACGATCGTACGGCCGGGACTCATCGTTGGCCCTGGGGATCCCACCGACCGATTCACGTATTGGCCGGTTCGTATCGACCATGGCGGCGAAGTCCTCGCGCCAAGTGATGGTCGTGATTCCGTCCAGGTGATCGATGCCCGAGACCTTACCGCCTGGATCGTTCAGCTTGCGGAAAACGGTACGGCCGGCACGTTCAACGCAACAGGACCGGAGTCTCGCCTCTCCATGGCGGAAATGTTGTACGGTATTCGAGCGGTGACGAGTACGCCGGTCGAGTTCACGTGGGTCGATCTCGAGTTTCTCCAGGAACAGGGTGTTCGGCCCTGGGGTGACATGCCCGTATGGATTCCGAGAGATCCGATTGCGTTCGTGCGCGTCGATCGCGCCATTGCCGCCGGACTCACGTTCCGTTCACTCGCCGACACCGCGCGCGATACCATCGACTGGCATGCCACACGTTCCGCCGAGGCACGGGTCACCATGCGGGCGGGGTTAGGGGCAGATCGGGAGGCAGAACTGCTCGAGTTATGGCACGCGAAGGAGTAGCCGCGGGAGAGGCGCGTCCGCATCTTATACCGATCCGACTACTGACCCCACTCAGGAGCTAGAAATGAGTTGTCGTATTCTGTCGTGGAGCATCGCATTATTGGCGATCGCAGCATCCGCGGTTCTCCCAGTGCCAGGCCTCTCCCAACAAATCCCGACCCCCGAGGAGTATTTCGGTTTCGAGATGGGCGCAGACCGGAAGCTCGCCCGCTGGGACAAGATGGTCGAGTATTACGAGCTTCTTGGTGCAACCAGCGACCGTATGCAGGTGGTTCACATGGGGCCGTCTACGCTAGGCAATCCATTCCTGGTTCTGTTCATCTCGTCGCCTGAAAACCTGGCACGGCTCGACGAATTCAAACGGATCAATGCGACGTTGAGCGACCCGCGCGGGATAGCTGAAGCGACCATCGAGAATGCGATCGCTGCTGGGAAGGCTGTCGTCGTGCAATCTTTCGGCCTTCACTCGTCCGAAGTGGCCGCGAGTCAAGCCTCGATCGAGCTGACCTACGACATGCTGACGCGGAACGATGAGGAAATGCTCCGCATTCTCGACGAGACTATCGCGATCATGATCCCGTGTTTCAATCCCGACGGTGAGATCATGATCACGGATTGGTACAACCAATGGGTGGGCACCGAGTTCGAAGCGTCAGGGATGCCGTATCTCTACCATCACTACATTGGTCACGACAACAATCGTGACGCGTTCATGCAGAACACGATCGAGTCGTACTACGGAGCGGAGATCCTGTTCCGCGAGTGGGTGCCGCAGGCGTATGTCGATCATCACCAGATGGGTGGCTACACGGCGCGCATGTACGTGCCACCCTACGCCGAACCCATTCGCCCAGCTGGAGATCCGTTGGTGTGGCGTGAAATGTCATGGTATGGGGCGCACATCGCCTACAAGGAAGAAGAAGCGGGCAGGTCGGGGGTGGTGAACGCCGCGATTTACTCGGGTTGGGGCCATTTCGGTTTCCACTGGATCACGCCGTTTCACAACATCGCTGGCATGTTGACGGAATCGGCCTCTGCGCGATATGCCACGCCCCTCTTCGTGCACCCCGACCAGCTTCGGGGGTCGCGTCAACTGCCGGAATACGAAGAGCAGACCACATTCCCGAATCCATGGATGGGTGGTTGGTGGCGCGTGCGGGACATCGTAGAGCAACAGAAGATTGCTGCGATCGCCATTCTCGATATGGCGGCGCGGAACCGCGAAACCGTGCTTCGCAATGCCTACCTCAAAGGGAGCCGGCAAACGCAACGCGGCGCGGAGGGAGCCACCGTCAGTTTCGTGATCCCGAACGACCAGCACGACCAGCTCACGATGCGCAAGATGGTCAACAAGCTGTTGGGGCAGGGGATCGAAGTACAGCAGGCGACCACCGACTTCACGCACGAAGGCCGAATCTACGGAGCGGGCTCGTACGTGGTGACCATGGCCCAACCAAAACGTGGAGTTATCCGGTGGTTGCTTGGTCGCACGTTCTATCCGGACAACACCTACACGCGCAATCGCGATGGCGATCCCATTCGGCCCTACGATATGTCGACGGACAATATCAGCGAGTACATGGGAGTGCGCGTTGACCCAGTGGCGACGCCTGTCACGGCCAGGTTGTTGTTGGTATCCGATACGATCGTCTCGCACGGTAGTGTGGCGATGGGGCGCTACGGGTATCGAATCGACGGTCGCTTGAACGACATGTTCAAGGCCATGAACATGTTGCTTACCGAAGACATCGACATCCTACGTGTGACGCGTGCCAGCGGCGACCTCCGTCCGGGCGATGTCACGGTTTCCACATCGGTAGCGAATGACGTCGTGGCTCGCATTGCCTCTGAAACGGGAGTGGATTTCCAGGCCTTGGAAGTGGATCCCTCCGGTGTCAGTCGACCACTAGAACGACTACGCATAGGGATGTATCAGCGCTACCGGGGTGGCAACATCGATGAAGGGTGGACCCGGTTGTTGCTCGAGCGATTCAAGTTTCCCTACACGACCCTCCATGGTGCTGACATCAAGGACGGCGACCTCGCTGACGACTTCGATGTCATCATTCTGCCCGCCGACAGCAAGAACGCCATGATCGGTCAAGCCGAGCAGGAGGATACGCCGCCTGAGTGGCGCAGTGGGTTTGGGCAAGAGGGTGTGGACGCACTCGAGGCCTTCGTCGTAGGCGGCGGCACATTGGTGACGTTCGCGAACGCCGGCGACCTCGCGATTGACGAGTTTGACCTTCCCGTGCGGAACGTGGTTGCCGATGTGCCCTCGCGGGAGTTTTGGTCACCGGGTTCGACCCTGCACATAACGGTAGACAACGAAAACCCGTTGGGGTACGGCATGCCCAAGCAGGCGCTGGCGTTGTTCCTTCTGGGCAACCAGGCGTATCAGGTCGTGCCGAGCGATCGGAATCACCGCGTCGAACGGATCGCAACTTTCATCGATCGTGATATTCTCCAAGGCGGGTGGCTCCTAGGTGAGGAGCGTATCGCCAACAAGGCCGCTGTCATATCGGTCGGGCATGAGAAGGGGCTGGTGGTCTTGATCGGTTTCCGGGCTCAGCACCGCGTGCAGACGCACGGGACTTTCAAGTTTTTGTTCAATGCTCTGGTGGGCGGCGGTTACTTGCAGGGTGAAGTGGCGGCCGGAGGAAGCCAGTAGGGAGAGTTCAACGTCGGTCCGGCACCACCCGTATGTGATAGTGACCCCCAAAAACTTCGTTAATCACTCGGAGATCACTATGGTAACACGCCGTGATTGGATCGGGATCACTACTGGCGCGGCCGGCGCGCTTATGCTCGACCCACGCCTTCTAAGTGCATTGCAACATGGGCAGCTTATTCAACGGGCGATCCCCTCGACTGGCGAAATGGTCCCAGCCGTGGGCCTGGGCAGTTCTGCTACCTTCTCGCAGCTTGCCAGTGCGGGTGACTTGGGTCCGCTCAAAGAAGTTTTCAAGACGTTAGTCGACGGCGGCGCCCGGGTGTTTGACACGGCACCCTCCTACGGCCGCGGTTCGGTCGAGGAGGCCGCCGGGAAGATTGCCAACGAACTCGGCATAGCGAACAGGATCTTCTGGGCTACCAAGGTGAACGTGGCGGGCCGTGGGGGCGGTTCCGCGGACCCTGTGAGGGCGCGTGCCCAGATCGAGGCTTCATTCGGGTATTTCCAGGTACCGACCATGGACCTCATTCAGGTGCACAACCTGGGCGACGTGCCGACGCAGCTCGAAATCCTGAAGGAATTGAAGCACGAAGGCCGGGTACGCTACATCGGAGTGACGACGACCAGCAACGGCCGGTACGAGGAGATCGCGCAGATCATGCGCAGCGAACCGCTCGACTTCATCGGCATCGACTACGCGGTCGACAACCGCGACGTCGAAGAGATGATTCTGCCACTTGCTGCCGACGAGGGAATCGGCGTGCTGGTGTACCTGCCATTTGGCCGCACCCGTCTCTGGGCTCGAGTCGAAGGCAAGGAACTGCCCGAGTGGGCATCAGAGTTCGACGCTACCACGTGGGCGCAGTTCTTTATCAAGTACGTGGTTAGCCACTCGGCCGTCACCGCCGTAACGCCGGCAACCAGCAAGGCGCACCATATGGCGGACAATATCGGTGGTGGCATCGGTCGCATGCCTGACAACACGATGCGGAAACGGATGGCTGAGTTCGTGGACGCGTTGCCGCCCGCACCCAGTAGGCAAAGGTAGCAGAACTGGAGGGGGCGGTGTTTCGATGGTGGTTTGCGGTGACCGTATTGTCATTGGGGTCTCCGCGACTTGTTGCACAGGGGGTGGAGGAGCAGTCCGCTTCGTCCCGAACGATTCCTACTGTGTGGGCCGCCGTTCGCTCTAGCGATATCGACATCGACGGTCAACTGACCGAGCCGGCGTGGTCGGATGCCCAAGTGGCCTCAGGGTTCGTCCAGCGACAACCCATCGAGGGCAACCCAGCTGAAGAACAGACGGAAGTACGGGTGGTGTTCGACGACGCGGCGGTCTTCGTGGGTGTGCGGATGTACGATAGCAGTCCCGACGGGATTGCAAAGCAGCTTGTGCGTCGCGATGGGTTCGGGCAGTTCGACTACTTCATCGTCTACTTCGACCCGAACCGCGACAGGCGAACGGGCTACATGTTCGCTGTGAGTGCTTCTAATGTACAGCGCGACGAGTATCTGTTCGACGATAGCGAGGGAGACGAGGCCTGGGATGCCGTGTGGTCATCCGCGGTGCACACGGATTCGCTCGGTTGGTCATTGGAAATGCGAATCCCGCTCTCCCAAATGCGTTACGAGGCGTCGGATGAACCCCAGATTTGGGGTGTGAATTTTGTGCGCCGCCGCCTGCAGTCGAACGAGGAAAGCCACTTTGCGTTGGTGTCGCGCACGCAGCAGGGTGTGGTGAGCCAGTTCGGCGCACTCGAGGGGGTGGTCATCCCGCGCGCATCGCGGTTGCTCGAGTTCCGACCGTACGCGTTGGCGAGCGCATTCACAGCCCCATCCGAACCGGGCGACCCGTTCTTCGATGGTTCGAAGATGGACTCACGGGTCGGGCTCGATCTCACCTATGGGTTGGGGGCGCAGTTCACGCTGGACGCGACGATTAATCCAGATTTTGGCCAGGTCGAATCGGATCCCGCGGTCATCAACCTCACCGCGTTCGAGGTCCGTTTCGACGAGCGCCGTCCGTTTTTCGTCGAAGACGCGCAGGTGTTCGATTTTTCTTTGTCTGCCGGGCAGGATCTGTACTACAGTCGCCGTGTTGGCCGCCGGCCACAGGGGCGGGCACCGCCCGGCGCGTCGTATGTGGTGGTTCCGCAGGCGGCGACGATTCTCGGTGCTGCCAAGGTCACGGGTCGCACCACTAGCGGGTTATCACTTGGTGGGTTGGCAGCGGTAACCCGGGAAGAGAAGGGGCGGGTGGTGTTCGACGATGTGAACGACCCGCAACAGTTCATTGTCGAACCCAGAGCCTACTATGGAGTGTTTCGGGTCCAACAGGATTTCAATGATGGCGCGTCGACGATAGGCGGTATCGTGACCGGGCTCAACCGTACGCTGCCCTCCGGTGGATCGTTCGACTTTCTTGCGCGATCGGCGTTTTCGGCCGGCGTCGATTTCCAATACCAGTGGAATGACCGAGCGTGGGCGGTATTCGGGTACGGGTCGACGGCCCACGTCAGCGGTGATACGACTGCCATGATTCGGATCCAGAGTTCGGCCAACCACCGCCGCCAACGCCCGGATGCTCGCTGGGTGGAGTTCGATTCTTCGGCGACCTCTCTGACGGGGGTCGATTGGCGATTGACACTGGCTAAGCAGCGGGGGGAACATTGGACAGGGGCGATTTGGGCGGCAGAGACCGCCCCCGGATTCGAGATCAACGATTTCGGGTTCTCACGGCGGCAGGAAGCACTTGACGGTGGTGCTCGTGTGCGCTACCAGGAGATCCAACCGGGATCATTGTTTCGGAGCTACAACGCGACCTTCACGACGTTCCACAACTGGAGTCACGACGCGCTGGCTGACGTTTGGTCGGCCACCTCGTGGAAGCGCGCCCATGTGTCAGGTGCGTTCAACCTCCGCGCGGACTTCGAGTTTCTGAACTATTGGGAACTCGAGGCTGGGGCGAGTGTGAGCCCGTGGCTCAGGGATCGGACGTCGACGCGGGGCGGCCCGCTCATGCTGAGTCCCATGTCGAACGAGGTGAGCCTGGGCCTGCAGACCGATCGTCGGTATTGGTTCAACATCGGCCCAGACGTCGAGTACGAATGGCAACAGCAAAATGGTGGGAAGCGCCTCTCGATCGGGCTCGACATGGAATTTCGGCCGACGTCGAACCTCGAATTCGAAATCTCCCCTGAGTTTTCCTGGAGTCGAGACGCAGCGCAGTACGTACGGACCACCGATGTGCTGCCGTATGAGCCAACGTACGGTTCGCGGTACATCTTCGGGGAGATAGAACAGCGGGAGTTGTCGATGGAGATTCGTATGGATCTCATCTTCAGCCCAACGATGAGCCTCCAGTTATTCATGCAGCCCTTGATTTCATCCGGGGACTACCTCACATACCGGCAACTCATCGCTGCCGAAACGTTCGATTTCGATGTCTTCGAGGAGGGAACCCACTCGAATGTCGGGGGCGTGGATGTGTGCAACGGGGGGCGGACCTGTGTCGATCAGGACGGCACGCGATACATCGATTTCGAAGGGAACGGTCAGGTCGACTACGATTTTGCGGACCAGGACTTCAACGTGCAGTCGCTGGTCGGCAATCTCGTCTTCCGGTGGGAGTATCGGCCCGGTTCGACGATCTTTCTCGTGTGGCAACGGCAGCACTTCAACGAGATTCCAGACGGTCAGTTTTCGTTCGGCCGTGACCTGTCGGCGCTCATTGGGGCCCCAGCCGAAAACGCATTCATGATCAAGGTGAACTACTGGTTGGCGATTCGATAGGGTGTCGATCGTTACATTTGCAATTTCCGACCCACACTTGTCAATTAGGCTTCATGACGAGCCTCTCCGACGTCCCCACCCAGGACGACATCGACGTCCACGGATTGACCCACCAAGGGAAACTCCGCAAAGACAATCAGGATCACTTCTTCATCGGATCCATACCGACCGGTGTGCCGTCCAGCCGGACGAGTCTCCCGGACGAGCACGAGGAGATAGTTCAACCAGAGTCGCTGGTTTCGCTGGCGATGGTTGCCGACGGGGTAGGAAGTGGTGGTGGGGGAGAGGAAGCTGCACGCACCGCGGTCGAGGCGATCTCGAAGTACGTGCTCGAAAATGCCCATCACGCCTATGCCGCACCGCAAAAGGAACCCGATGGGTTCACGGTGTTGCTGCACGATGCAGCGCTCTCGTGCCACGAACAGTTGTTGGAACGGGCCGAGAACGATCCGGGGCATATGCGGTTCGCGACGACCCTGACGTTGTGGTTGGGCCTCTGGCCGCACGGATACCTCCTCCAGGTTGGGGACAGCCGATTCTACATCTTCCGTGACGACAAGCTCACGCAGATTTCCCGCGACCAGACGATGGCGCAGGAACTGGTCGACCAGGGCGTGTTGACTCAGACCAGGGCCCACAGTACCCGGTGGGCCCACGTCCTATCCAGCGCGATTGGGGGACAGCAGACGGCCCCCACGGTCACTCGGGTCGAGCGCACCTGGGGGTCGATTCTCCTGTTGTGCAGTGACGGCTTGACGAAACACGTGTCGGACGAGCAGATCGCCGATATTCTCCGTCGTCTGGAGAGTTCCAAGCAAGCGTGCGAGGAGTTACTTCAAGCGGCGCTGGACGACGGCGGGAGCGACAACATCACGATGATCATCGGGCGGACGGTGCTGTCTACCTAACCTGCTCGGACACTCCGCTCCAAAGGCGGTTTCGGCTCGTCCACGAGGTCGACGTCTGGTGTGACGTCATTCTCGAATCTGACCTTGCCGCGTTCCTCTCGTACCACGCGGGACCACAACGACAGCTTCTTGTCGAACAGGAACCTCATCAGCAGCTTCGTCCAAGATTGATGTGCTGAGAGCTGGTCGTACACCTCCGGCGCCTTGGCTTTGATTTTCGGAAGATGGTTCCACGGCACCGACGGGAAGTCATGGTGTTCGTTGTGGTACCCCACATTGAACGCGAGCTTGTTGAGCCCACCGTAGTAACTGAACGTCTCCTGATCTCCCTCGGCCGTCGTGAAGTGACGCTGAATCCAGCGGGCGCCGAGCGGATGCAATCCGATCGAAAAGAACAGCGATAGCACGAAGTAGATGAGCGCCTTGGGGCCCCACACCATGAAGATGGCGATGTCAAAGGCGAACTGCGCTGCGAAGTTCAGGGCTGTCCACCGGTCGAAGAGTTGGATTTCTTTGAGACGCAGTGGACGCAGGGCATAGAAAAAGGGGTAAAACAACAGCCAGAGGCCTTTCCCCAACACCGAGTGCCCGATGAGATGAGCTTCCCACTTGTTCGGTAGGTCGGCGTCCAGTTCATACACGCCTTGAAAGGCGTGATGCTTGAGGTGGTATTTGCGGAACGAAACAGACGCTGGAACGGAGAGCGGTAGGTTGGCAAGAATGCCGGTGAGAAGATTCGGGATTTGTCGTTTGAACACGAGTCGGTGGGAGCATTCATGGATCATCACGAACAGCGCATGATTGGCAAATGCGCCAACGACGTAGGCCACGGCAACCACCATCCACCACGGCTGATCGCGGACGAGAAACGCTAGGCTGATCTGCAACGACACGATGCCGACCGTGACCCAGAACGTCATCGGGTTGACCCCAATGAGGTTACGGATTTCTGGATGATCCTTCAGGAGTTGGCGCGTGCGTGCCCGATGTGGTTCTACAACCGTGGAATGTCGAAAATGGTCTTTCAATCTGCATGCCCTTTGTGGTCTGATTCGAGGCCCCGGTGCCATCCCGGAGCCTCTGTGGGGTGTGTTGCGCCCTAAATCTCGAACCGTCCGAAAGTACATCATGGAGCGAGCTTACGCGATGGCTAACCGGTGAAAGATTCTTCATCTCCGCGGCTCGCGGTGGGCGGCCACTAGCTTCATCTTACGGAACGGAATCGCCGTTAGTCCCGGCGGCGATCCGCATACAACAGCTTCCTCGAGTGGAGACGTCATGGGTCGGCTTTGTTACAAACTTCTATGTGTTTCGCTGTTCGCCACGGTCATCACATCCAATGCGAATGCTCAGTCGAACGACGGCAAGCGCGTCATGACCATTCAAGATTATGCGCGCTGGCGGAGCATCGTCTCCGTGGCCCTGTCGGACGACGGCGATTGGATGACGTACGCGTATCGCCGTCACAAGTCGGATGACACCCTCTATGTCCGCAATCTGGAAACCGACCGCGAGTTGGTGGTGCCTCGCGGGTCGCAGCCCCGCTTCTCCGATGATTCGCGCTGGGTGGCTTACCGCATTGCCATGACGTTTGACGAAGCCGAGAAACTCCGAAGTGATAAGAAGACGGTTCCGGAAGGTGTCGGCCTGATGAACCTGCAATCGGGTGAAACGGTCGAATGGCAAAAGGTCGCGACGTTCGAATTTGTGGACGGTTCGGCGTTCCTCGCAATCAAACGGGATCCGGTAGATGACGATGCTGAACCCGACGGTACCGATCTAATCCTCAGGCACCTCGATGACGGTATCGACGAACTGATCGGCAATGTCGCCGAATTTGCCTTCAACGATTCAGGTGCGCTGCTCGCGTACACGATCGATGCGGAGGGGCGACTAGGCAATGGACTCCATCTGTACGACCTGGCGGCCGGCACGCGACGCGTCTTGGACAGCGATACCCTTCGCTACGCGAAGCTCACCTGGAGTGAGTCGGGGACAGCGTTGGCCGTACTCAAGGGGTTGAAGCCCGAGGGCAAAGACGAGCGAGCAAACGTGCTCTTGGCTTTCAACGGAGTTGGGGGCACCATCGAACGCACCGAACTAGACCCGGACGCGCTGCCTGACGGTATGGTGGTGAGTGAACACGGCGCGCTTACCTGGGGCGAGGACCTGTCACGCGTGTTTTTTGGCAGCAGGCCTCAACAAACCGAATTCGAGGAAGACGAAGACAATCCTATCGCAAACGTAGACATCTTCCATTGGAACGACGACCGCATTCAGACAGTGCAAGAACAGAGTGTGAACCGCGACCGGAATTTCACCTTTCGGTATGCGCTTCACATCGATGACAAACGCATCGTGGCTCTCACGGATTCGACGATGCGAACCATTCAACTCGCCGAAGATGGTGCTTGGGGAGTGGGACGAGACGATCGGGTGTACCTCTCCGATTGGAAAGAACCGCGGGCCGACTACTACCGCGTGAATACCGTAACTGGGCGTCGTGTCCTCATGCTGGAGGGGCAGGGGCGGACCCTGGGGCTCTCGCCGGATGGGAGACATTTCCTGTATTGGGCGGATGGGCACATCTGGGACTACCGGATGGAAGATGGACAGCGGCGAAACCTGACGGCGTCGGCACCGGTCAGCTTCGTGAACGAGCAATACGATCGGCAGGGCACGAAGCCGCCACACGGCATTGCCGGATGGACCGAAGATGGCGAACACGTGATCCTTAATGGGCGGTACGATCTTTGGCTCCAACCCTTGGACGGGAGCACAGCCACTGTCCTCACGAAGGGCAGTGGTGCCGCGGGAGAGGTGCGACTGCGCTATGTCCGCCTCGATCCCGACGAAGAGTTCATCGATTTGTCAGGGCCTGTCGTTCTCTCGGCGTACGGTGATTGGACGAAACGGTACGGCTACTTCGTGCTCGACGACGGTGAGGTCGAAGAGCGTGCTTGGGGCGACTTCCGCGTCACGCAACTTCGCAAGGCTCAACACGCCGATCGAGTGGTGTTTGCCCGCGAAACGTTCGTCGATTTTCCAAACTGGCATGTCACGGACATGGAGATGTCCGAAACCGAACAGATCACCGATGCGAATCCGTGGCAAAGCGAATATGCGTGGGGAACGAACGTGTTGTTCGAGTATGAGAACAAGGATGGCGTGCGTCTGCAGGGCGCCTTGAGCATCCCGGACAGTTACGAACCGGGACAACCGTTGCCTATGCTCGTCGACTTCTACGAGAAGCGTTCGCAAGCGCTCTTTCAGTATTCCCGCCTAGTTTTCCGTGATACGCCGATGTTCGCGAAGTACGTGAGCCAGGGGTATTTGGTCATGCAACCGGATGTCCACTTCAATGGTGGCACGACGCATGACGACATGCTCGATGCGGTTGAAGCTGCAACGCGCAAGGTCATCGAGATGGGCTATGCCGACCCCGATCGGATCGGGCTGCACGGACACAGTTTCAGCGGGGGAGGGGCTTCCTTCATTGCCACGCGGTCGAACATGTTCGCCGCCATCGTCGCGGGTGCCGCGCCCATTAACCTGGCTGGCGAGTTCGACATCCTGTTCCACGGAAGCGGACAGAACAACCACAGCTATGACATCTACGGGCAGGGACGGTACGGGACGAATCCGTTCGATGACTTCGAACTCTACCGGTCGCAGTCTCCCATTACCTGGGTGCAAACCATGGACACGCCGCTGCTCTACCTCCACGGGACGGAAGACGGATCTGTAGAGTACCTCCAAGGGATGGAGTTCTACAACGCGCTACGGTTTTTGGGGAAGTCCATCATCTTCGCGTCGTATCGGGGGGAGGGGCATCACCTCGCCAAACTCGAGAACCAGATCGACTTCATGACGCGGATGGAGCAGTTTTACGCGCACTACTTGAAGGGGGAGCCCGCGCCGGAGTGGATGGTGCGTGGAATACCGTTTCTCCAGAAGAAACAGGCGGCGCAGGCTTTGGTAAAGAAGCCGGTGCCGTAAGGTTGGTTCACGTGTACAATACAGCCTTATGCCAAAGTAGCTGTCCCGCCAACTCAGTTTTCGGAGTCCCCTATGCATGACCTCCTACGCGACATGCGCTTCGCCATCCGAACCATTCGCAAGAACCCGGGATTTGCGACGGTCGTCATCCTCACTCTCGCGCTCGGGATCGGATTCAACACGGCCATCTTCAGTGTGGTCGATGGGATTCTTCTCCGGCCACTGCCATATCCCGACGAGGAAGAACTCGTTTCGGTGTGGGCGGACTACACCGGTCGCGATGGGCCACTGCGGGAGTGGCTCTCGTACCCGAATTTCCACGATCTTCGGGGCGAGCAGGATGTATTCGATGAGTTGGGTGTGTACGTGGGGTGGGGTCCCACATTGACCGGGTTTCTCGAGCCTGTGCAGCTTACCGGCGCAAACGTTACGGCGGGAATGTTCGCCGATGTGCTCGGCGTGGCGCCAATGATCGGTCGTGGATTCCTGCCGGAGGACGACACGCCAGGCGCTCCCAACGTGGTGCTTCTGAGTTACGGGTTTTGGAGCCGGGTGACAGGCGCGAACCCGTCGATCGTAGGGTCGACGATCGACCTCAGCATGCAGCCGTACACCGTGATCGGAGTGATGCCGCCCGGTTTCAAGCCGCCGTTTCTTCCCGATGCCGACGTATGGCAGACGATGAAGCTCGACATGGCGTCCACCGCAGATCAACGCGGCAGTGCATTCTTGCGATCGGTCGGTCGACTCCGGGATGGCGTGACGGTCGAGATGGCGCGGGATCGCGCTCAGACATTGGGGGCCAGGTTGGCCAAGGTTTTTCCAGACGCCAACGTCGGCATCGGCTACGCCATCTTCCCGTTGCGGTCTGACGTCGTGCGTACGGCCAGTGCGGCGTTGTTTGCACTGCTTGGTGCCGTGACGGTTGTCCTCCTCATCGCATGTGTGAATGTGGCTAACCTGATGCTGGCGCGAACGGCGGCCCGGCAGAGCGAGCTGGCGGTCCGCGCGGCCGTGGGAGCTGGTGGTGGGCGTATAGCTAAGCAGATCCTGACCGAGAGTGCCGTCTTGGCTGCACTGGGTGGCACCTTGGGCCTGATCGCGGCGTTTATCGGGACCGACCTTCTAAAGAAGCTTGCGCCAGTGGGCACTCCGAGGATCGACGAGGTAGTGGTCGACGCGCGCGTCCTGCTCTTCGCGATCGTCGTGACGGGCGTTGCGGGGATGTTATTCGGTGTGCTCCCCGCTCTCCGGGTGGCTCGGGCAGACCTGCACGACTCCCTCAAGGAGGGTGGCCGGAGCGGTGGGTTCGGACTGCGGAGCGCGAGGCTGCGAAATGCCCTCGTCGTCGGGCAGGTGGCTCTCGCACTATTGCTCATTGTTGGTGCCGGGTTGTTTGTGCGCACCCTAGCTGAACTCAACCGGCTGGATCCTGGTTTCGATGCTCCCAACAAACTCACCTTGCAGCTTGGGCTACCGGCCGCTCGGTATCCGGATAGGGCGGCGAGCCGTGCCTTCTACGCCGACTTGGAAAACCGTCTCCGCGCAGTTCCTGGTGTGACGAGCGTCGCGTCCATCAACTCTTTGCCGCTCAGCGGTTTCGATGGCGACTCCGATTTCAAGCTCGAAGGCCAGCCGCCACCGCCACCGGGAAAGGAGCACGTCGCGTGGATCCGGCGTGTCACACCCGGTTACTTCGAAACCATGGGCATCTCCGTGACGGGTGGGCGCGACTTCACGGCGGGAGACGACGAAAACGCGCCATTGGTGGTCATGATCAACTCGACCATGGCAGAGCGTTTTTACGCGGATCGCGACCCAGTCGGGATGCGCTTGTACTTTGGTGACCCCGAGAACCCGATCTATCGGGACATCGTCGGTGTGGTGAAGGATGTGAAGAACTTTGGGCTGCGGAGCGGGAGTCGAAACGCCATCTACTTCCCGTTCGCGCAGGTTGCCGTGTCGAACATGTTCGTCGTAATCGAAACGGTGAATGCTCCAGAGAGCATGGCTGCAACGGTTCGGAGGGTTCTGGCGGAGATCGACCCGGGGTTGGCGGCTGGTAATGTCTCGTCGATGTCTTCGGTCGTCAATCAATCCTTGGGGCCCGAACGGTTCAACGCCATGTTGTTTTCGCTTTTTGCGATCTTGGCATTCGTGCTCGCGGCTGTGGGGCTTTACGGTGTGGTTTCCTACAACGTGAACCAGCGGATGCGAGAGATGGGGCTCCGCATTGCCCTTGGCGCGGAGGGGGGCGATATCCGCCGCTTGGTCATCACGAAGATCTTGGTACTTGTGGGTATGGGGATCGCGGTGGGGATCGCTGGATCGTTCGCCATTGGGCGACTGGTGCAGGGGCTGCTGTTTGGCGTTGGCGCGACTGATCCGCTGACGTTTGGTGTTGCAGCGCTGCTCTTGGCTGGGGTCGCGGTACTGGCGGGCGCACTGCCGGCCCGGCGGGCGTCGCGCGTCGACCCGGTAACGGTCCTCAAGGCCGATTAGCCTCAACGTGAGGGTCGTCCTCTACCTGGTCTTCCTGCTCTCGGGAGCGGCGGGCCTCACCTACGAATCCGTCTGGTCGCGGTATCTCGGCATTTTTGTCGGCCATACCGCCTACGCTCAGGTCCTCGTGATGGGGATCTTCCTCGGCGGGATGGCGCTCGGTGCCCATATCGTCTCGAGGCGCACCGATAGGATTGCCGACCCCCTGGTCGCGTACGCACTGATCGAGGGTCTTGTGGGCCTGATGGCGTTGTTCTTCCACGAGATGTTTCTCGGGGTCTCGGGCTTCGCTTACGACGTCGTGTTTCCTGCGGTCGGGAGCGGCGCCTTGCTCACCATAATCAAGTGGGCTATGGCGGGCGCCCTCCTGTTGCCGCAGTCGATACTTCTCGGTGCCACGTTCCCTCTCATGGCCGCCGGCGTCATCCGGCGTGTTGGCGGCCACCCGGGGCGCGAACTCGCCATGTTGTACTTTGCCAACGGCCTGGGCGCGGCGGGTGGCGTGCTCCTAGCGGGATTCTATTTGGTGCCCGCGACCGGCCTTCCCGGTGCCGTGCTTGCAGCGGGGATCACCAACCTTGTCGTCGCACTGGTCACCTTCGTGGTCGCGAAACGTGTTGCCGTCGAGTCCACTGCCGCTTCGGAGACGGCGAAGCCGGCGCAGACGGTACAGGCGGTGCCACTCCAGGCCATCGCACCCGGGTTTACGCGGGTAACGCTGACTCGATTCTTGCTGGCCGTGAGTTTTGGAACGGCGTTCGCATCGTTCTTCTACGAGATCGCTTGGCTCAGAATGCTTTCGCTCGTGCTGGGCAGCGCGACGCACTCGTTCGAGCTGATGCTCTCGGCGTTCATACTGGGGCTAGCCGTTGGAGCACTTTGGGTACGGCGGCGGGCCGACTTGTTCGAACAGCCGCTGCGAGCATTGGGCATCGTGCAGTGGCTCATGGGCTTTACGGCGGCGACCACGCTGCTTCTCTACGGGCAATCGTTCGAGTGGACCGCAACGCTCGTCGCAACATTTGCGCAAACCGATGCCGGGTACCAGGGATTCAATCTGGCACGCTACGGTATCAACTTGGTCATCATGCTGCCGTCGACCTTCTGTGCGGGGATCACACTCCCGTTGATCACTCGTATCCTGATGGTGCACGGCAACGGCGAGAAGGCGATTGGCGAAGTCTACTCCATCAACACGCTTGGTTCGATCGTGGGGGTCGGACTCGCCGCCCTCGTCGTGTTGCCGTTGCTCGGGGTACGCGCAGTGCTGCTCGGTGGCGCGGTGGTAGACATGTTACTCGGCGCCCTGCTGTTCAAGGCCGCAGCCTCGCGTATGCGAGCCGTTCGCCTAGATGTTGTCGCCGTGGCGGCAACTGGGGCCGTACTTGTCTTCTTGATACCATGGGGATCGGTAAGCCAGCAGTATCTCGTAAGCGGGGTATTCCGCCATGGACGTCTCGTCCGAGAGCAGCCTTTCGAAATCTTCTACTATGGAGATGGCCGGACGGCAACGGCGGCCGTATACAAGGAGCCCATCTCGCGCCTCATCACACTCTCGACCAATGGAAAGCCTGACGGATCGGTACATGAGTCGTGGTTGCGAGAGTGTACTGTGGGTGAGGTGCGTGAGTTGGCGGGGGATCACGCGACTCAAACGCTCGCTCCCCTCATCACGCTCGCGCACGCGCCGAACGCGCGCCGCGCCGCGGTAATAGGGCACGGTACCGGCATGTCGGCCACCGCGCTCTTGGGCGATTCGCGACTCGAGTACGTGACGTCCATCGAAATCGAACCCGAGGTCATCGAAGCCTCTCGCCAGTTCCTGCCGGCAAACGCTCCGGTGTTCGACGACCCGCGTTCGGAAATGATCATCGCCGACGCCAAGACACATTTTGCGACAGTGCGCGAGCCGTACGACATCGTGTTTTCGGAACCGTCCAATCCATGGGTGAGCGGTGTGGCCAGCCTCTTCACCGTCGAGTTTTACCAACATGTCAAGCGGTACCTCGCTGCCGACGGCGTGCTCGGCCAGTGGATTCACATGTATGAATTGGATGACGGCTTGCTCCTGTCGGTGTTGGCCGCCATCCATGAGGCGTTCCCCAGTTATGCGTTGTACACGACCAACGATGTCGATCTTCTCATCGTCGCATCGCCAAGCGAACTCGCTTCACCCGATTGGGGACGTGTGTCCGATGCCGTCGCGGCGGGCGGGTTGTTGTGTGATGCGCCGCCCCTCCGAACCGTCGATCTTGCGGCACTGTTCCTTGCAGACCGACCGGCGTTTGCACCGTTCCTCGACATGTGGGGGTATCCCAACTCCGATTTCTACCCCGTGCTGGATATGGGGGCCGAGCGCACCAGGTTCTTGAGAGGGAGCGCGAGTGGTTTCGTGATGCTACGCTACGAGGGGTTCAACATCCCCGCGGCCGTGGGTCAGCATCGCTTCGGTGCGCTGCCCGATCCATCGATTGGAGTACAAGGTGTGCATCGACTCCAACTTCTCCGGATCGCGGCCTCGATCCGGGCTGGAATTGCGAGCGACGATTCGACCGTTTCGGACCCGGCCGTCGCGGAGGCGTTGGCGCGTTACCGCAATTGGGAACGACAGTTGGCAGGGACGGACGACGATGTCGACTGGACCTTCTGGATCAACGACTTTCGCCAAGCGGAACGCGATCGCGATGGCGGGATGGATGGGGTCGTCGATACTGAGTTCTTCGAATCCGTTTATGCGTTCGTCGATGCGCGCGAGCATCCCGCCCTCCTTCGGTCCGCCATCGACTTTCACTACGGGCTGGCATCCTGGGATTTCGACCTCGCGGGCCGGGCGGCGGACGACCTTGCGGCGACTGGCGAGGGTGCGAAGTGGATCGGTGCCGACCTGCTCGTGGAGGGCGGGGTCACGGCCAAACTCCTGACCGGCGATGTGGACGGAGCCCGGCGCTTGTACCAGGCGCTCCTGGACGCGTACGAGCGGGATCCGGAACACCTGCGGCGACGGTTGCTCGAGGCGTACCTGCAACAAGGTGTCAATGTGCCGAAACGCGAGGACTAAAACTATGAACCGGCGAGGCTTTGTCCGAAA
>JBDHLU010000020.1:0-34203 GCA_039656555.1 Gemmatimonadota bacterium
CCGTCAGGTCCTGCTCACTCATCTGCATTGCCGCGGTTTTCACGTGGGCGATCGACTCGGCCAAGAGCTTCACGACTTGGTCCTTGTCGGTAATCGACTCGAAGTTTTGCCAGTCGACTCCGTCGGGCGCGCTGATCCCGAGTTGCTCGTCCAGGTACATGTAGTTGTATCGCGCGATGTGCATGTACACGCGCGCGATCGACATCACACCCTCACCGGGGCTCCACGTGTAGAGGTCAGCAGGCATCGCCACGGAGAGCTGTGCGACCTTGTTCGACGAGCCCCGGAAGTGGTTCAAGAACTCGTCTCTGTAGTCGGTCGGCGTGTCTTGCGCTTGTGCCGGGATGGTGAAGACGGCGGCGACGGTGAAGACGGTGAGCGCTTGGCGGAAAATCTTGGGCATCACGACCTCAAGGAGAGTATGGGTACTGGAATCTGCCTACCTGGAGTCGGTCGAGGCAAGGCGTAGCGCCTGGTTGGGATGGTGGCGATCTGGCGCCGCGGATGCTATTCTGCCGGATCAGGATTCTAGAGGAGCTTCAATGCGAGCACGGCGTCTCTTCCTTGTCGGCCTCGGACTCACCATTATCGCCACGCACGATCCCGCGACACTCTCTGCCCAGGTCCCACTGGGTCCCGTCGGCCGGACCGGGCAAACGCTGACTCCCGTTTACGAAGGGTGGTACCGGAATCCCGACGGCACACTCAGCGTGTCGTTTGGATACTTCAATCGCAACTACGACGAAGAGATGGATATTCCGATCGGGCCCGACAATGTTGTCGAACCCGGCAAACAGAACCAAGGACAACCGACCCATTTTGCCCCGCGCCGCCATTGGGGAGTGTTTACGATCGTTGTCCCCGCCGATTTTCGAGATCGCATCGGATGGACGTTGAAGAACCACGGCCACACGTTCTCGATTCCGGCCAATCTGGCGCCGGAATTCGAGATCGACGCGCTCGCCGGTGAGGCGGGTTCCGGAAACACACCACCCGTCATCAGCTTCGCGCCAGGCGGCCCTGAGGGGGCCGGACCAACGGGCATCATGGGGCCGAAACTCGAGGCCCGAGTTGGTGAACCGCTGACGGTCACGGCCTGGGCGAAAGACGACGGCAATTCATCCGGGAGCGTCGCGTCATCCGGTCGACAGGATGTGCCGGTCACGCTCACCTGGTTCAAGCATCAGGGGCCGGGCGATGTCGCGTTCAGCGAAGAATCGGCCCGGGTCCCGGTCGCGGGTGGTGAAATGACGACAACAGCGACGTTCAGTGAAGCGGGGGACTATGTCCTCCGCGTGCGGGCAAACGATGCTTCTGGAGTTAGGGGCGCGGGGCACGCGCAGTGCTGCTGGACCAATGGGTACGTGAAGGTCACTGTCACTCCATGATTGAAGAGGAACCTCCCATGACAGGGACAACGCTTTTTCTCCGCGCTGCGGCGCTGGTCACGATCGCCTTGGTGGCGGTTACCAACCAAGGGCTTGCCCAGAACGGGCACGACGAGGTCACCTATACCAGAGACGTGGCGCCGATCGTTCAGGAGAAGTGCCAAATCTGCCATCAACCGAACTCGATCGCCCCCATGTCGTTGATGACCTATGAGAACGTCCGCGCGTACGGCGGTTTGATTCGGCATCGGGTGTCGGAGCGAAGCATGCCGCCGTGGCACATCGACCGGACTGTCGGGATCACGGAGTTTCAGAACGATCGCGGTCTGACCGACAAGCAAATCGAGACCATCGTTGCGTGGGTCGATGGCGGAATGCTGGAAGGCGATGCGGCAGACATGCCCCCACCAGCCGAGTTTCCCGATCCGAACCGTTGGCAACTCGCCGACCGCTTTGGCGAACCCGATCTCATCATCAAATCTGAACCCTACTCACTCCCCGCGGAGACGCAGGACAAGTGGTTCCGGCCCGTCGTCGAAACCGGACTGACGGAGCCGCGGTGGGTGCGGGCTATCGAGATGAAGCCATCGTATCCCGACGGCCGGAAGATCGTGCATCACGTGTTGACGTACCTCCTTCAGGATGAGAGCGGGATCACGAACCTCGCGAGCACCGCAGAGGGCGCGCAGCGAAGCGCTGGGCTGTTCATGGAATGGGCGGTCGGGAAGGTCGGCGAGATTTTCCCCGAAGGATCGGGCAAGCTCATGCTTCCCGGATCGCGCATCGGGTGGGAAGTGCACATGCACGCCATGGGTGAGGAGATCACGAACAACCAGGTCGAACTCGGCGTGTACCTATGGCCGAAAGACTACGTGCCTGAGAACCGAGTGGTCTTGAGAATGTTCGATGCCCGCGGTCCGAACAGCCTGGATATTCCTCCGGGAGAGATTGCGGTCACGCAGCAGTTCCATGTGCTGCCGGCACCTGCGCGGCTCGAGAACTTTCAGCCACACATGCACATGCGCGGCAAGGCCATGTCCATGGAAGCGATCTATCCGGACGGCAGGCAAGAAATGTTGAGCCGCGTCAACAACTTCCATTGGAACTGGCACATCAACTACGTCTACGCCCATGACGTGGCGCCGCTACTGCCCAAGGGCACCGTGATCGTCATCACGGCTTGGCATGACAACACGGCGGATAATCCGAGCAACCCCGATCCCGAACAGTGGGTGGGCTGGGGCGATCGGACCGTGGATGAGATGGCCCACGCGTGGGTCGACGTCACCTATCTCGAACAGGAAGAGTTCGACCGCTTGGTAGCGGAGCGAAAGGCCAAAGAGGAAACGCAACAAGGCGGGAGTCAATAGGAGCCCATAGATGTCATTATCGCGTCGGGAAGTGATCAGGATGGCTGCCGGTGCCGGCGCGGCACTCACGCTGGGCAGGGACCTCTTCGCATTCCCGTCGGAAGACGTTCAATCCGAGCAGTACATGAAAGCCATACCCAGCTCCGGCGAGCGAATCCCGGCCATGGGTTTGGGGAGCGCGTCATCGTTCTCGCGCGCCGCGCGAACCGAAGCGGAACACGCTGAACTCCGGGAAGTTCTGAAGCTCTTCGCCGATCTTGGCGGTGCCGTCGTGGACACAGCACCGACCTACGGTTCATCTGAAGAAGTGATCGGACAGCTGGTCCGCGAGATCGGCAATGCCGACCAACTCTTCATGGCGACGAAGATCAGTCGCGTACAGGGTCGGGCCGAAGGAATGGAACAGCAAGCGACTTCTGAGCAGCGTTTGGCACCGGGGAACATCGATCTCAACCAGGTTCACAACCTGGGCGACTGGCAGACGCAGCTGGCCGTGCTCCGGGAGCTGAAGCAGGACGGTCGCGTGCGCTACATTGGCGTCACCACATCGCGTGACCGTCAATACGAACAACTCGAAGAGATCCTCCGGGCGGAAGAAATGGATTTCGTGCAGTTCGATTATGCGATCGACAATCGAAACGCCGAAGATGCATTGATCCCGATTGCGCGTGACAAGGGAATGGCGACGCTGATCAATGGTCCGTTTGGCCGGACACGTCTATTCCGCCGCGTGGGTAGCCGCGAGGTCCCGGATTGGGCGAATGAGTTTGGCGCGAACAGCTGGGCTCAGTTCTTCTTGAAGTGGCTCATCGGCCACCCCGATATCACGGTGCCGATCCCGGCCACTTCGGACCCCGGTCACATGCGTGACAACATGGGGGCTGGATTGGGCCGCATGCCGGATGCCACCGAGCGAAAGCGCATGCAGGACTACATCGACGCGTTGCCCGGCGGGTAACCTGGCTAGTTGGGCGGACGCCCCTCGAACCGAAACCGCACGCGTCGCCCCTCCGGATCTTCGGTGACGAGAAAAAACGCCGGAACCCCGGTGTTCAACCCGCCATCTTCATCCAGGGCTTCCTCCAAAGGCACGATATAGAGACCCTCCACGTGCAGCGTGTCCTGCGCTTCCACTCCGAGCATGTCACCGATATCTGCGATGCGGCCGCCTTCGCGGAGCAGCGGGCGCTCGTATTCAATCACGAGGTCGGCTTTCAACGGGCGGAGGCCCGCGACCACGATTGTCCCGCCCAGCACCAAGAGGTCATTGAGGCTCGACCCGTTGTATTGCAGGTTCTCGTACACATCTGGGTCGTAGCCGGCGTACTGCCCGGTGGCGATCGCATCGAGTGCCGCGAGGATGCCGACGAAGTTCGTCTTCCGCAGATGTTGTTTTTGGAGATCGTCCCGCCAACCACCGGATTCGATCAGGATGGTGCTGGCTCCCCACGCGCCCATCAAATCGCCGAAGGCCCGGGGGTTGTAGGTGTCATCGTATTTCGCGATGTGCCCACCTACCAGCGGCTCCATGGTTTCTATCAACAGTGACGCGACCTGCATGGCGCGCCGGCGCTTCGCGTCTACGTCTTTTGCCTCGTTGAATGCCGGCGCGAGGAGCGCGATCGCCACGGTACGGTCGCTCGAGCCGACACGGTACCGCGCGGACTGATCGTGCAGGTTGAATCCAAAGTCCGGCTCCAACGCGTCACGCACGGCCTTCAGTGTCTGACCTTCGGGGGTCTGCAACAAGCGCGCGTCACGATTGACGTCGATGCCTTGAGCGTTCCGGCGTTGAAAGCGCTCGGCGCCGTCCGGGTTCAGCATGGGGATCATGTGGATCGTTGCGCCGGTCGCGATGCGTCGCGCTACTGGATGATCGGGTTGGTCGTGGAAGAACCGAATGATGTCGGCCAGCGACATAGTTGCCGTGCTCTCGTTGCCGTGCATCTGCGACCAGAGAAGAACGGTCGTAGGCCCGGATCCGAACGTCAGGTGTTTGATCTCTCGGCCTTCCGCGCTGTGACCGGCAACCGTAGTGGCGACCGAGCCACCGAGAAATGGATCGACCGCGTGCCAATAGCTGGCATGATCGAAACGCCGGTCCCCCAGGCCGGCCACGCGCACGTCGTCGTACACGTCGATGAGATCCTGGGTAGGGAGCGCCGGCGATACGTCGGATTTCGGTTTCCCCCCACACGCGGTGAGGGCGATGAGGGTTCCAACGAGCAATGTTTTGGTCATGATAGGTGTCACAATATGGGGTCTGCCGGTATCGTTGGCGAACTCAATGTAGCTTTCGTGCGTTGCCCTTCGGCAACGTGAACGTCGAGGAGTGCACATGTCCATTCGGCCGGTCAAGAGAATCGTCCAAGCCCAGCCAACCATGGAAGGGGCAGGGGTCAAGCTCCATCGAGGGTTCGGGTTCGGAAAGACCGATGAGTTCGACCCGTTTCTCTTGTTTGACGACTTCCGGAACGAGAATCCTGCCGATTACCAGGCCGGATTTCCGTGGCATCCCCATCGTGGAATCGAAACCATCACCTACGTGCTGGCCGGCACTGTGGAGCACGGCGACAGCCTAGGGAACAAGGGTGCACTCGGCGCGGGTGACGTGCAGTGGATGACCGCCGGAAGCGGCATCGTGCACCAGGAAATGCCCAAGGGTGATGCGCAGGGAAGAATGCACGGGTTTCAACTCTGGGCGAACCTTCCGGCGTCGCACAAGATGACGGATCCGCGATATCAAGACGTGAACTCAGCCGACATTCCGGAGGTCATCGACGATGATGGGACCACGGTCCGCGTCGTGTGCGGAGATTTCTGGGGCAAGACCGGACCGGTTGACGGGATCGCCGCCGACCCGCGCTACCTCGACGTGTTCGTGCCCGCGGGCATACGCAAGACGCTGCCCGTGGAGACGTCGCGGCACGCGTTCGCGTACGTCTTCGAGGGCGATGGGACGTTTAGAGACGCGTCGGACCCGCAGGGCGTGTTGACCGAGGGACCGGATTCACATGACGCCCCGGTGCTGGAGGCTGCCGGCGACCGGTCGCTGGTGTTGTTCGATAGCGGCGACGAGGTGACGGTGCAGGCCGGCGAAGCCGGGATTCGGTTTCTTCTTGTTTCGGGGGAACCGCTCAAGGAACCCGTGGCGTGGCACGGTCCCATCGTAATGAACACCGATGAAGAACTCCGGCAGGCCTATGCCGAGTTGCGGGATGGGACGTTCATCAAGACCGGAGAGACGTTGCCCTAGGCGACCTACGAATTCTAATTCTTTTGGGAGAGTGTCATGCGAAGTGTCAGGTTCATGGGGGCCGCAACGATCACGTGTCTCACGCTCGCCGTGCCTGCCGGCAACGGTCACGCACAAACCGTGTCTCAAGACCCGATGGCGCAGCGATTCTGGGACGTTGGCATCGGCCAATCCCAGGTTCGAGACCTGGCCCAGGTGCTCATGGACTCGATCGGGCCGCGTCTTGCCGGCTCCCCGAACCTGGCGAGCGCGCAGGAGTGGTTGATCCGCACGTATGAAGGCTGGGGCGTCCCGGTCCGGCGGGAGCAGTACGGCACGTGGGAGGGATGGCAGCAGGGAATCCTCCACGTGGACCTCATCGCGCCGCGCGTCCAAACGCTCGAGGCGAAACTTTTGGCTTGGAGCCCACCGACCGATGGTCCGGTTGAAGGCGACGTCGTGGCGTTGCCCGTGATTGCCGCGCAGGGTGACCCCGATGCGTGGTTGCCGTACGTCGCCGGGAAGTGGGTGCTGGCGGACGTTCCGGTTGCCGTGTGCCGCGCGCCCCAGGAACTCGAAAAGTGGGCGCGCCCGGAAACGGTCGAGCGGATCAACCAAGAACGGTCGGACGCGGTGCGCGCGTGGCGTGTGCGGCTCGGCGAGATTGGCGGACGCGGTCTCACGGCGCGTTTGGAGGATGCGGGAGCGCTCGGTGTGATCTCGAGCCGGTGGTCGAACGGATGGGGTGTGAACAAGATCTTCAGTGCGTCGACCACGCGCACACCGCACGTCGATCTTTCCTGCGAAGATTATGGACTTTTATATCGCTTGGCCGATCGGAATCAGTCGCCCCGCGTTCGCATCGAGGCCGAAAGCCAGGAACTCGGCGTGGTGCCACAGTTCAACGTGATCGCTGAACTCAAGGGCGCGGAACTGCCTGACGAGTACGTGCTCCTCGGTGCCCATTTGGACTCGTGGCACGGTGCGGCCGGTGCCACCGACAACGGTACCGGTACCATCATGATGCTCGAGGCGATGCGCATTCTGAAGGAAGTGTATCCCAATCCGCGCCGCACGATTCTCGTCGGGCACTGGGGCGCGGAAGAGATGGGGCTCATCGGATCGTCGTCGTTCCGGGAAGACCATCCCGAAGTCATGGAAGGACTCCAGGCCGCCTTCAACCAGGACAACGGCACATGGCGCATCGAGCGCATCGAGGGCCAGGGGTACCTGGATGCGGCGAACCACATTCCCGGATGGATGCAGTTCGTGCCGGCTACCATTCGCGATCACATCACGTTGGAGTTTCCCGGCAATCAACAAAATTCGGGGAGCGATCACAGCTCGTTCGTATGTGCCGGTGTCCCGAGTTTTCGGTTCCAGTCTCCGTATCCGGAGTATCGGCAGTATACGTGGCACACGAACCGCGATACGTATGACAAGATCGTTCTCGAGGACTTGGCGGAGAACGCCACGCTTGCCGCGATGATTGTCTATCAGGCGTCCGAAGATCCGAGACGCATGGGAAGGGAGAAAGCCACACTCGTCGACGGGCGTGGCCAGCCGAGGGCGTGGCCCACGTGCCGCCCGCCGAGAAGAGAGCGGTAGGGTAGTACTAGGACGGATTGGGGCGAAAGAATCCCCAGGTCTCCAATCCGTCCGTGATGTTTTGGTGGCCCACGTTCTCGTACCCGAAGTACCGGTACAGCGGCACGTTGCGGGCATCTTCGGTGGTAAGGCTCACGCCCGTCGACGCCGAGTCTTCTTCCGACATTTCGTGAACTCGATCGAGAAGTAGTCGACCGAGTCCCGCCCCCGTGTGCGAACGGCGGACCCCGATCATGTTGAGATGGAGGTTGGGTTCGGTGACGCCCACGAGTTGCCATGGGGTGCCAAACTCATCGTACCGCGCTTGTGCATCCGTTCCCAACATGTGCCACACGCGGTCGCGCCGGTCGAACAACTCCTGAGGGGCCTCACGTTGGCCTGGAGGTGTCATGATGGCGACCGCGACAACCTGGTCGCCATCGAACACAGCGATCATCGGCTCGTTGCGTAGCACGCGAGCGGCCACGAAGAACCCGAGCAGTTCCCGCAGTCGGTGGTCGTATTCGTCCGCCACGTCACCGATGACGTAGCGCATGACTGGATAGTCGTGAAACGCGTCGCAGAGGACAGCTGCTGCGTCATCGGCGCGCTCCGGGGGAAGGTCGTGGACCGAGTGCAGGTCACTCACGATCACCCTTTGGCCGCGAACGTATAGCACCACGCCTCGCCCTCGAGCACGGTCTCACCGTCCTGTTGCCGAATGCGGATGCGGAGTTCAGTCACCGGCTTTGTGTCGTGGACGCTGACGACCTCCGCCTCGGCCGTGATAGTGTCGCCGATGTAGACCGGCGCGGTGAACTTCCAGTTCTGACTCAGAAACACGGTACCCGGTCCGGGCATGTCCATCGCGACGAGGGCGTGAAGCAACCCGGTGGTGAGGCCGCCTTGGGCGACTAAGCGACCAAACTTGGTTTTGGCCGCGAACTCTTCATCGAAGTGGAGGGGATTGTAGTCACCCGTAATCTCGGCAAATGATTGCACGTGGCCAGCCGTTACGGTCAGAGTGCGTGTCGCTGTCTGTCCAACTCGTAGGTCCATGATGTCCTCGACTTCTCGCGATGTATGCGTTAGTTCCGGCGTGCGGCATTGGGGTGAATGCTACATGGTCTGGTTGGGGGAGCAAGCCATTCGCATTTCAAGCGTTTGCGTGCCGGTTGGGCTGGCTCTATTCTACCCGTCTCTCGAACCACCAACCGGATGAGGTAGGAATGAAGACATCGATTTGCACGATCGGAGTATTGGGCGTCTTGGTTGCCGCGACGAATCCGGTTCATGCGCAGACGCTACCGCCGCGAGAATACATCGACCTTGCGCGCTCCATCTTCACGGAGTTGATCGAGATCAATACGGTGAACTCAGACCTCGGCAACAACACGACGGCGGCCCGTGCCATGGAGCGACGGTTGCTGGATGCAGGCTTCCCACCGGAAGACGTGCACGTACTCGTGCCGGCGCGCGATTCCACCAAGGGCAATCTCGTCGCGCGACTTCGCGGCCGCGATACGGGGCAGAAACCGATCCTCTTGTTGGCGCACATCGATGTGGTCGAGGCCTTGCCGGAGGATTGGAGTTCCGATCTCGATCCGTTCACGTTCACCGAGCGTGACGGATTCTATTACGGTCGAGGTATCACGGACGACAAGGATGAAGCCGCGATTCACATTGCCAACTTCATTCGATGGAAGCAAGAAGGCTTCGTGCCGAATCGTGACATCATTGTCGCCCTCACCGCCGACGAAGAAGGTGGTCCGGTAAACGGCGTGTCGTTCCTGATCGAAGAACACCGCGACCTGATCGACGCTGCGTTTGCCTTGAACGAGGGTGGCGGCGGCATGGAGAAGAACGGGCGTAAGATCAGCAATAACGTTCAGCTCTCCGAGAAGAAGTACGTGTCGTACACGTTCGAGGCGACGAACCCGGGAGGGCATTCGTCACTTCCCGTGAGGAAGAATGCGATCTACGACTTGGCAGGCGCGCTCCTCGCCGTGCAGGACTACGAGATGCCGGTCATGTTGAACGAGGTGACCGAGGCGTTCTTCTCACAGACGGCGAACATCATCGGTGGTGAGATGGGTGATGCGTTGGGGAGGCTCGCGCGGAACCCGAACGACGCCGAAGCCGTAGCGTTCGCGTCACAGGAGCCGGCGTACAACGCTCGGCTCCGCACCACGTGTGTCGCGACGTTACTGGAGGGTGGGCACGCGCCGAACGCGTTGCCGCAGGCAGCGCGGGCCACGGTCAACTGTCGCGTTATCCCGGAACAGACGTTCACCGATGTCCATCGCCGACTGCAGGACCTGGCCAGGCCGTTCGACGTGCGGGTGGTCTGGGGCGGACAGGAACGCAACAGCCCGGCGTCTCCGCTCGACGACGCGATCATGGGCCCCATCGAGATGGTGACCGAAGAGATGTGGCCTGGCGTACCGGTCGTGCCGGTGATGCTGACGGGCGCCACCGATGGCGCGCGCCTCCGCATGGCCGGCATCCCGACCTACGGCGTATCCGGGTTGTTCGGCGACATGGACGACGTGCGCGCTCACGGAAAGGACGAACGCATCAAGATCCAGAACTTCTACGAGGGCCAGGAGTTTCTATACCGACTCGTCAAAGCAATGTCCACGGGACCAGTGCCCTAGCGGTCGTGTTGGTCCTGGAGACCGAACGCCTCGCGCTACGCGAACTTACCCTCGATGATGCGGCGTTCATGCTCGGGTTGCTGAACGAACCGTCGTTTCTCGAACACATCGGCGATAAGGGGGTGCGTACCGAAGCGGACGCTCGCGAGCACATTCGGACCGGACCGGTTGCGAGTTACGACGCGCACGGGTTCGGGCTCTACCTGGTATCGTTGCGAGACACTGGTGAACCGATCGGCACCTGTGGACTGTTGAAGCGCGACGCTCTTGAGGACGTCGACCTTGGTTTTGCGCTCCGTCCGGAATTCTGGTCGCAAGGGTATGCGTTCGAAGCGGCGTCTGCCGTCATTGCCTACGCCCGCGATACCCTCGGCCTATCTCGTATCGTGGCCATCGTCTCTCCGGACAACGCGGCATCGATCGGCCTGCTCGAGCGACTCGGGCTTGCGTTCGAGAAGTGCACCCGGCTATCAGAAACCGCCCCCGAAGTCCGTCTGTTTGCCATGGACCTGGGGCGACAGGTCTTCACCTAGGAAGTTGCGATAGGACGCGCACTCCGTGTGATTCTCTGAAAGACCAAGGTAGACAGCAATCCGATCACTCCGAAAATCGCGACCATGGCAAACACGTGTTGATGGCCGAGCGTCCCGGGTGAACGGTCGAGCAGAAACCCCATCGCCGGCCCCATGAAGACGTCGGGCGTATAGCCGATTACCGACACCACGCCCACGGCGCTCCCCGTGAACGCCAACGGGACGCGCGCTTCGCCAAACAGTGCGAAGTAGATGCCGCGGAGCGCGTAGATCCCGGTGCTGGTTCCGATGACCACAGCTACGATCATCCAGTGGGCGCCCGGTTGCAACGCGCCGAGCGCGATGCTGAGGCTGCCCACGATCAAGATTCCAAAGCTCAGCGCAGTTGCCTTAGAGGTGCCGATGCGATCGGCGAGCAGGCCGGCGGCAATCGCGGCGAACGGCCGCACCCAAAAGGAGATGGTGCCGACCTGTGCGGCCGCAACGTCATCGTAGCCGAACGCGTCCCGCGCAAACAGGGAAAAGTTATCCGTACTCTTGTAGCCGACGTAGGCGCACACGACGATGGCCGCCTGAAGCCAGACCGCCGGCATGCGAACGACCGTGCGGAGCCCCTCGAGCGTGAATCGATGGTAGGGTTCGGCGGGCGTGGTCTCGGGGACAAAGATCCACACCAACACCCCAGCGCCCACGGTGACTCCGGTGAAGATCCAGATTACCTGGCTGAGCGCCGTCGTGCGCTCCGCCAATGTCGCGGTAGCAGGGTCCACCGGCAGAAGCGCGGCGAAGATCGCCACCGAGACCGATGCGAGCAGCGCGGCAAAGAACCCTCGGCCGCCGTCCAGAATGCCGTATGCGCGACCTTGCCTTGTTGGTCCGCCCCACTCCCGCGTGGCCCGGATGAGTGCCGCCCAGAACAGCAGAATCGTCGTGAGCCCCCAGTAGGCATAGAGGGGACGCAGCACGGCCAACGACGGGATGGTGGCGTAGACCACACCACCCCACGCGGTAGCCAGCAGCGCTATGGTCATGAGTCGGCGTGCCGTGTAGCGGTCGGCCAATGGGCCGCCGGCGAAGTAAGAGATCATGGCCACGATCCCGTACAGGGAGAACGCCACGCCGAGTTGGAGGTTGGTGAGTCCGAAGGCGTCGAGCACGGTCGGTCGAAACACGCGGGCCAGTACGAACGGGAGGGCAAACACCGCTTCGCCGGCGGCGATCAGCGAAATCATTACCATGCTGCGAACGAAGGCGGTGTGGGGAGGTGCCGACATGGTCTAGGATCCTTGGGTCACGTCAGGTGGCAGCCTAGGAAAACGGCACAACGACGGGTTTGCGTCAAGGGGCTCGGCCAAACACTCTCCTGTATAGGAAGATCTCGAGGAGACGGCGGCGTGACTACCGACATTGAGTACATGGGGCGGTGCCTCCACCTGGCTCGTGAAGCCAAGGAATCTGGCGAGACGGCGGTGGGTTCTCTAGTGGTTTGCAATGGAGAGGTCATCGGCAAGGGCGTGGAGGCGACTCGGCGCAAGCGTGATCCCTCGGCGCACGCAGAGATGGAGGCGATCCGGGAGGCATGCCAAACGCTGGACTCTTTGGATCTGTCGGGCTCCACCCTCTACACGACCGTCGAGCCCTGCTTTCTCTGTGCCTACGCGATCCGCGCTACCCGGGTCGAGCGGGTCGTCATGGGCACCGATGCTGGAGAAGTGGGTGCAGTCGGATCGCATCACCCTTTCTTATCGGACCCCTCGTTCCAGCGTTGGGGCCCACCTCCCAGCGTGGTCGCAGGAGTCCTCGAAGAGGAAGCGCGGGCTCTCCTAGAGGGGTGACAACGTGGCGCGAGTCGCACAGCTTGCAATAGTGGTCATACCAGGGTATAATCGCGGTATGAAAACTGCCATCTCTATCCCTGACGAACTGTTCGAATCGGCAGACGTTCTTGCCGGACGGCTCGGCATCTCCCGGAGCCATTTGTACGCCTCCGCCATTGCTGAGTATGTGGCCAAGCACGTGGATGCCAAGGTGACGGAACGATTGAACTCGGTCTACGCCAGGCAGTCGAGCCAACTAGAGCCCGATGTGCGCGAGGGGCAGCGACGGACTATCGAGCGCTCGGAGTGGTAATTCAGCGCGGCGAAGTTTGGTGGGCCGATCTCGGGGAGCCGACCGGCTCCGAACCAGGATTCCGGCGCCCGTTAGTCATCGTGCAAGCCGACGCGTTCAATCGGAGCCGGATCGCCACCACCATAGCGGTGATCCTGACGTCGAACCTTCGGTTGCTGGATGCCCCTGGGAACGTGTTGATCCAGGCCCAGGAAGCTGAGCTCCCGAGAGACTCCGTCGCGAATGTCTCGCAGGTCGTGACCCTCGATCGGGATATGCTCATCGAACGGGTTAGCCGTTTGGGCAACCGCACGATGAGCAGACTGGACCACGGGCTGCAACTCGTGTTGGCACTCTCCGGTCGGGACATGACGGTCTCGAAGTAAATCTCGCGACTGTCTTGCTCATAAGCGACCCCGCCCTGGACCTCGTAGTCGTTCACCGAAGCTCCGCTACAGCTCGAATCGCTTCCTCTATGGCTGCCTGCGTGTAGGCGGACGCAGCCGCATCGGAATTCGCGATGGTGATGTTTCCAATGGGCTGCCGCGCGATCTCATGCGGTGCCCTCCCCGGTTCCCATTCAGGGTCCCACAGATCGAAATAGTCGTAGGCGTATCCGTGCGGCCAGCGGTTGACGGTGATGGCCAGGATATCCTCGGCCACATCAAAACCGGCAGGACCAAGCATTCCGTCCAGCACCGTACGGACTTCGCGCTCGTAGTCCTCGAAGGTCAGGCCCAGCATGATTCCCCTGGTCGCCCGAAGTTGATCGTGAAGGGGAACGTCACTGCGCGGGGGAGCGATCGTGCCCCAGAACATGAGCGGTACCGGACCCGTGTCAGGGTCGCTGGGTCGGTACCCCGCCGTGTGTACCCCGTCGATCAACCAAACCTTGGCATGCATGCGCCCAGGGCAGTACGCACCCGAGATGCCAAGTCGATCGAGCGGTTCACGGCTTCGCACCAGGACATTGGTCAATAGCATGGGACACTTGACCTGGTACGCTTGCGCCTCTTGCTGTGCCTCGGACACTTCCGGACACAAGTGAGGAATGATCGCGTGATAGCAGGCCAACACTGCATGGCGGGCACGCACACGGACCGCCGATCCGTCCCGCACGTACGTCACCGCGACCTCACCGTCGTCATTGGCGACACGGACCGCCGTGGATTCGAGACGCAGGCGAACCGGAGCACCGGGGCGATCGAGTTGTGCATAGTCGAACCGCGCGATGGCAATGTTCTGCGAGTTAGCCGCCGGGGCAACGGCGGGAATGAGCGAGCGGACCAGCAGCCGAGCAATGGACGCGTTGCCGTCGGGGAACATGGCCACGTCTTCGGATTCCTCCGCGCCCGTTACCTGATCGGCAGCATCTCCTAGAAGATGCGATCCGGGCAACCATGCCTGCATGGCCTCGGCAGCCGAAAGGCTGTGGGTCTGCACGCCCCAGTAGCCGTCCATGGCTTTGATGAACAGCTGGACGACGTCGTCGGGAAGGCCGGCGTGCTGAGAGAGGAACTCCACGTAGCTCGTTCCATGCAACACGCGATCGATCTCGGACTCGTCCATCCCCTCCAGCACGTTTGCATCGGCGGTATAGAATTGCTTCAGCGCGGCACGTCCCGATTCGCTGATGGGGAATCGATCGATGCTGTCGAGCGCGTCCAGGTTTCTGCTGTACATGGAGAATCCGGGCGCCAGGAGGTCGCGTCCGTACGTGTCGGCATCGAACCAGATGGCCGGCTTGTCGCCGCCGTATGCGAACTCCAGCTCGCTGCTCAGCTGATGGACGTCGATACCCAACTCTTCCAGAAACCCGAGGACGGTGTCACTGAACGAGAGGTACTCCAGATTCATCGTCCCGCCCCACGACAGTCGCATGACACCGTCGTGATGAAACTCGTTGCGCTTGGCGTGGCCGCCGAAGTCATCGTGATTGTCGAGGATCAGGATGCGTGCGTCCGACCCAAACCTCTTGCGATACTGATACGCCGCCGTCAGACCGCTGATGCCGGCGCCGACGACCACGAGGTCGTAGTGCTCGTCGAGGTCAACGGGATCGTCGAATCGGTTTCCACCGAGAGAGAGGGCGTGCGCGGTTTCGAACGAACCCGGATGTGAGCCGCGCATTCCCGTTTTGGCGGGCGGGTAATCTGCGCCAGGAGGCAGCGCGGTGTCGTCCGCGGTCTCGTTCCCACATCCCGTGATCGCCATGAGCCCCAGCGCGGCGAGGCTGGTATCATGGACGAAATCGCGACGGGTGATCCGTCGCTGCATGCCGAGTTCGCGATCCGATTTGCTCATTGCGACTCTCCGTTACCGCTCTTTGGGTTGTACAGGCCCGCTCATCCTTTGAACCAAGAGCGCCGGGCAGGTGCAACGGGCTCGCTTATGCGCCGCCTGCGCTTCGGGCGTCCCGGCAACGGTTCGTCGATCGTCAATTCTCTGGCGTGTACCAGATGGGTGATGTGTAAGCGCGTTCCTGTGCCACCGTCTCGGCACCGTCCGGAATTTCGACACCGAAACGGAACGCGTCGTACACGACCCATCGAGGCGTCGGGATCTCGAGCACGCGGGCGTAGTACACCGCGGACTGCGACGGGTCGAAATCGGGGTCGGTCCAAACCGTGCCTAGTTCGGACGCACCAATGGTGTTGAGCCAGTTGGCGTTCTCGAGGTCCACCGTGTTGCCCACGGGTGGCAGCATGCCGTTCGCGTCGATGGCACGGCCCTGTGACCAGGCAACGTCGTACACCCGCTCGTGGGTAGTCCCGTTGGCGCCGAGCCATCCCTTGACGATCTGGATCCGGTCGAGGTTTGCACCAATCGGGTCCCGCAGAGCGTAGACCATAAACGAAGGTGTACGATTGCCGGGCCGGCCGAGCAGATCCCCGCCCATCGGCACACCCTTCTCATAGCCGCGGAAGGCTGGCTGCCGGCTGTTCAGGTCATCTGCAGTGTAGTCCCAACCGCCAAAGAACCTGACCATGATTCTCGGACCTGTGGTCCCGTACACCTCTTTGCGCGCCATGGCATCCCAGATAGCCTCACGGGTGTTCTCCTCTGCCCACACTGCAGCGTACCCGGAGGACACGGTCTGGTAGCCCTCGTGCACGCCTTTCTCAGTTTGCATAAACGGATGTAGCATGCGGTCAGGTTTGGGCTCGGCATTGGAGGCCTTACCGAAGAAATTCTCTTCTTCGACTGCGGCGAGTCCGGTATGGCTGTCGGTCGATCCCACTATTCCAAACTTGTACGGGTTCGTCCCAAGGCGCTCTCGCAGCAGCAGCCCGTTCTTGAGCGCCTCGCGGGCGTATTCGTATTGCAGCATCTCAGGGGTTTTGGCCTCGGTGAGGTCCAGGTTGCCGGCGTCCCACGTTTCGTAATCGGCGAACGCGTCATCCGGGGCGAGTAATGGATGCGCCTCCCCGTCGCCCTTGATCTGCGTGATCTCGTACATCGGCTCCCATCGCGCCCGTTGCTCGACATACGATGCGTCAAGCGCGCGTCCGGTGTACTGCGCATCGACCGGAAACATGATGCCGTTCGAGAGGTTGCCATTGTGTGCGAGCGCGAGTGCCGAACCACCCGTGGTCGCCTCGTACGTCTCGAGCCAGGCGTACAGGTCGAGCGGGTCAGTCGAGCCGACAGGGGCCTGCGTCGTATACGGGACCACCCGGCTCGCCCGGTCGGCACCGTCCCGCAGGATCACGTTGCGGTGCAGGTTGTTGCCGGCAACAAGCGACGTCCATTCGAATCCGATCAGCGGCGTGAACCGACCGGGTTCGTAGTAGCGCTCGGCCGCATCGACGACCTTCTCCCAGATCGACCTGTATATTGTGCCTCCCGGCGAGTAATTCGCCATCATCGCCGTATCGATGTTGCCCTGGGCGAACGTCGTGATCAGATTGAGCGCCGCCGCGGTCGCGGCGTCCCCCCCTTGCCGTAGTCCCTCGTACCAGCCTCTGGCCTGCTCGAACTTGAGAATGTCGGGCTTTCCCGCGGCAAGGTCATTGAAAAAACCCATGCCGTCGGAGTGGTCGGCGATTACCAGCCAGTCGAGCGGTCGGCCCAGCTTCACCGGTTGGCCGCTCGAAGCCATCACCTCGTCGCCGCGGGCGAACCGGTAGGCCTCGTCCAGTCCAAGTCGCGCCCCTAACAATCCAGCGTCCATCGAGAGGCCGGTGTGGAGATGGGTGTCGCCCCACAACAAGCGGTCCGGGAAGGCGCGCTCTGCATAGGGCGAGTAGGCCTTGCCGGGATAGAGTCCGGAAAGCGATTGCTCTGTCGGGACGATCTGCGCCTGTGTTGTGTCCGCCACTAACGCTGATGTGGCGGCGATGACGATGCCGACGGCTATTGGCGGGAGCATATCTCGAACTGACAAGGGATTCTCCTCACAACGAAGGTCAAGAAGCTTTAGGCAAAGGCGTCACGCTTCGGTCTCGACGGACTCATAAAGATATCCAATCCTGGTACATCAGGCCATCTCGCTGATCTTCTCGCTCATTGGCCAGCTTCTTCCCGGCACGGCGAGCGTCGGCGGTGCATCCAGCAGAGGCATTGCGGTACGACTGACGGTAGGCGACCGTCCTTTGTCGCGCTGTTTGGCGTGTCGCGATCACGCCACCCTCTTACCCGGCAGGAGACGAGCATGCGAGGACACGACGAGCAGCACTCAGGGAGTGAACTCAGCCGGCGTGGGTTCCTTGCGGCCGCCGGTGCGGCAGGCATGGCGAACATGGCATTCGCCCCACCGCCGGCGACGACGCGAGTGCAACAGGACTTGCCTCCGCTCGACCGTCCGGCAGGGTCGCCGGAGGCAGTCGCCCGTGACGAGCGGTACTGGCGGCGCGTGGCCGCGTACTATCAGATAGACACCGAGTACACCAACCTCGAGGCGGGCTACTTCGGCATGATGGCGGCACCCGTGCTCGAAGCCTATCACCGGCATACCGACATGGTGAATCGCTCGAGCTCGTACTACGCCCGCCGGGGGTACGCCGGCGACGTCGCCGAGGCTCGTCGTCGCGTAGCGCAGTACATCGGTGCACTTCCGACCGAAGTTGCGCTCACGCGCGGCGCCACGGAGGCGCTGCAACGACTGATCATCCAGTACCGCGGAGTTGGCGAAGGCGACGCGGTCATCTATGCAGACCTCGATTACACTGCGATGAAGTGGGCGATGAATGCGCTCGCCGGGCAGCGCGGCGCCACGGTGGTGCGGACCGAGTTTCCGGAGCCGGCGACTCGACAGGGCGTGCTCGACATGTATGCGCGCGTGCTCGATGGCACCCCCCGCGCCCGCCTTCTGCTCCTCACGCACTTGAACAACAAGACCGGACTCATCATTCCGGTGAAGGAGATCGTCGCCATGGCCCGGGAGCGCGGTGTCGACGTCATCGTCGATGCCGCGCATTCGTTCGGGCAATGCGACCTACATATCGACGACCTCGGCGCGGACTTCGTCGGCCTGAATCTGCACAAGTGGCTCGGCGCACCGATTGGGGCGGGCGCCATGTACATCAGGGAGTCGCGCCTGGATGCGATCGACGTGATGCTCGCCGACGAGGGACCGGCCGACCGGATCGACAGCCGGATTCATACCGGCACTGTCAACTTTGCGGCGGTGCTCACGATCCCGGCCGCCCTCGATTTCAACGACGCGGTGGGCCCGCCACACAAGGCCGCGCGTCTGCGGTACCTCCGCGACCGGTGGGTCGATGCCGTGCGCGGCAACCCGCGCATCGACATCCTGACTCCGGATGATCCCGACATGGTGGCGGCCATCACCTCGTTCCGACTGGGCGGCCGCGCGGGTCGCGCCGAGAATCGGGCGATCGTCGAAGAGTTGTTGGAGCGCTACGGAATCTTCACCGTGCAACGGACGGGCGTCGCGGGCGGCGACTGCATTCGAGTCACGCCCTCGTTGTACAACACCACCGACGACGTCGACCTGCTGGCCACCGCACTCCAGGAAATGGCCGCATGAGGCGTCATGCGTGTATCCCGCGAGCTGCGGTCATCATCCTCGTGTTTCTCGTCGGTCCGCCGGCACACGCTTTAGCCGTTCCGGTTGCGCGGCAGGTCACCGCGGACCAAACCGCCGAAGATCAATCTCGTCCTGGGCCGGTGGCGCGATTTGCATTCGACGGGACCATCGAGAGCGCTGCCGATGCATCCGTGCGCGCGATCGCCGGCGGAACGCTCGTGTATATCGAGGGCCTCGATGGGCAGGCTGTGCGCGTCGGACCGGACGACCCGTCGGCGTTTCTGACGCTCGCCCCTGGCCTCGTGCGATCCGGCGCGAGTCAGGACTTCTCGGTGCAATTCTGGATGAGAACGGAGGCGAACGCCGATCGGCGTTTCGTCGTGTTGTCCCAGAAGGAATTCACCGACAACAGTCTCATATCTCAGAAGAACGCGGGGTGGGTCTTTTACATGTCGGCCGGCACGTGGGCGTGGAACATCGGCTCCGGCTCGCGCCGGCTCACGTACGAGCGCGACAACGGGCAGCACATGCCGCTGAACGATGGTCGATGGCATCAGCTGGCAATGACGTACAGCGCGGAGCGTTCCGAGATTCGTTTGTTCTATGACGGCGTGAACTGGGTGTCGTACCACGTCGCGGATGGGGGCGGCTTCGACTTCACGAGCCCAGATCCGACCACCGTGGGATGGGACGCGCGGGACGTTACCGCAGTCCCCGATCTACTTCCCGCCATCGAGTTGGGTGCCGAACGGTTGCAGACGTTCGTCGACACCTTCAATGCACTCGGTCAGCGCCCGATCGAGTCCGATGAGTTTCTTCGTCTCATCGTCGATCCCCGCGGATTGTTCGAGCAAAGGGCCGGGCACGAAATCGCGGACGCCGCTTGGGCTTCAGTGGCGGCCGCCGAGGCCGCGTTGATGGACAACCCTTATACGATCCATCAAGCATTGGAGTTCATGGAAGCGGCGCGCCTCACCAAGATCTACGGACTCATCGACGGCGAGGTCGTGATCCGGAGGGACGTCGCGGCGCGGTACGCCGCAAGCGAGAGACTCTCACCCCCAGACTTCGACATGGATGACCTCGCAATCTGGGATCGCGTGCTGTCGCCCGAAGAAGTCCGGAGTTCCTATGCGGAATACTTCGAGCCGGCGGACGCGGCGCTTGCTGAGCGCGTCCCGACGTTGACCGCTGCCGCATGGAACATCTGGCACGGCGGAAAACATTTCACACCAGAAGAGCATGGATGGGACTCACGCGTTCGGGTCGCCGAAATGTTCGAAGACGAAGGCGTCGACGTCGTGATGATGCAGGAGACCTATTCCTCCGGCGACTTCATCGCGGCCGAGTTGGGTTACTATTTCGCGACCACGGTCGACTGGGACTACTTGAACCAGGGCGCCAACATCTCCGTGTTGAGTCGCTATCCCATCCAGGAACTCTACGTCGAAGAAGACTCCCCGTTCATGAATGTCGGCACGAAGGTCGCACTCAGCGGTACGCAGGATATGTACGTGATGTCGAATTGGTACGGCATGAACCAGTTCCCCGCCGTCTTCGAATTCCACCAGTCACGCTTTGCAGAGTCCGACACGGTTCCGGTTCTCTTTGGCGGCGACTTCAACGCGGTATCCCACACCGATGGTGGCAACAGTCCCGCCTCGATCGCGTTGATGGAGGCGGGATTCACCGACGCGTTTCGCAGCCTCCATCCCGACGTCGAGGAACGCCCAGGACCCACGCATCGAAACGGGCGACGGATCGACCAGTTGTACTACAAAGGCTCAGGGCTGACGAACACGTCGACGCGGGTGATCTCGACGCGTTCTCGGGGCTTCCCGTCCGACCACTTCATGATCCTGTCGACGTTCGACCTCGACTACTCGACCAGAGAGGCACGCGGTCGGTAGTGCTAGATCGTGACGATGCCGAGTGGTTCTCGAGTCGGCCAGGCACCGCGCGTGAAGTCGGGGAAGGCAATGGGCTGACCTCGCTTCGCGATCGATTCCTCTGACGTCGTGATGACGGCGCTCCAAGATGCTGCGTCGTACACGTCGAAATCCGTCGGCTCACCGGCCAGGAGCGTTTGGATCAGCCGGTAGTCCTCGATGTAATCCATACCACCGTGACCGGCGCCCTGTGCCTCCTCCTCCAGCGCCTTCCAGATCGGGTGCTCGAATTCGTCTCGATAGCTCTGCCCGTCGACCCATCGGTGTGCCGCGTCGCGCCCCTCGATGTGGACCCGTTCTTCCGGGTATTTCCGGTACAACCCCTTCGTTCCCTGAACGAGATACTTCCGAGAGTACGGACGTGGTGTGTTCGTGTCGTGGGTGACGAGGATGGTCTGGCCCGCGGTCGTCTGAATGAGTGTGTTGACCACGTCGGAGAGCTTGTACTGCTGCAGGGCCTCCGCACTATCAGGACCAATCTGCTCCGCCGCCCACCCCGCGAGCCCACGCGTTTGGCTCCCCATCGAAACCGCGTATTCGAACTGATTGCCGCGGTTGATGTTGAAGCACTGCGCTACCGGGCCGATGCCATGCGTCGGGTAGAGATCCCCGTCCCGAGTTATCGAGTGTTTGACTCGCCATTGGTCCACATAGTAGTCCGGCGAGAGCTTGAGTCCCCGGAGGTCGTGCAGGTAGCCACACTCCGCGTGCAGCAACTCTCCGAACACGCCTTGGCGAACCATGTTCAGGACCATCATCTCGGTGCGGTCGTAGCAACAGTTCTCCATCATCACGCAGTGGAGTCCCGTGCGTTCCGACAGTTCGACCAGCTCCCAGAGTTCGTCGATCGAGACGCCCAGCGGGACCTCGGTGGCGCCATGCTTCCCATTTTCCAGCGCGGCCCGGAGCACTGGCGCGTGCAACTCCCACGGCGTTGCGGTGAAGATCACATCTAGGTCTTCCTCACCCGCCAGTCGGAGATAGTCCTCGGCACCGGTGTATACCCGCGGTTCCGGATGCCCGTTCTCGACCAACCACTTCCGCGAACGCTCGGCGTGGTCGGGCGTCTTGTCGCAGATCGCTTTGATCTCGACGTTCGGGATCCGCGCGAAGTTTCTGACGTGCCCGGTACCCTGGTTCCCGACCCCGACGAAACCCATCCGTACGGTGTCGAGCGGACGCCGAGGCCGTGGGGGCAGTGTGCGTGGGGTAAACGGAAGTGCACGGAGTTCGGCCTCACCCAAAGCGATCCCCAAGCCAGCGGCGGCGGATGTCTGGATGAAACCACGTCGGTCGAATCCTGGGGTCATGAGTTCGTCCTCAATAGGAATGGCGGTGGAGCATGGCGCTTTCGTTGTAACCGTATTCCCCAGTCCGTCGCAAATCAAGCGGGATGTCGAGGGGAGTCATGTCACCCTTGGCCGCCGTTCCACTTCTGTTTACTTTGCAACGCAAAGTTAATGCGGCCGAATGGCAACCCGTAGGTGTCGGAGAAGGTCCAAGCGCAGAGGGAGGTAGTCATGAGGAAGTGGCTGAGACGCATCCGCGGTGCGGTCGTCATGGGCCTGACCTGGGCGGTCGCGTGGGGCCTCACCGGTCTGCTGATAGGGGTGAGCTCGATTCTCCTACCATTTCTTCCGTGGGAACTCTTCTTTGAATTCTTTGATGCCCCGTTGCCGGCGCTGGCGGTACCCGGCTTCGTTGGGGGCGTGGTCTTTTCGGCAGTGCTTGGTATTGCAGGGCGTCGTCGCAGTTTCGATGAGTTGTCGCTTCCACGATTCGCCGCTTGGGGGGCGTTGGGTGGTCTGCTGGTGGGCCTGATTCCGGCCGCGATAGCGGCGACAGGCCGGGAGGGCCACCGATTTTTCCGTTTTTGGGAGAGCACAAGGTGTGCCACCGAAAGCGGGTAAGCGGGGGAAACGAGGAAGCGATCCAAGTGCTGCCGTTTACCCGCTTCTACAGGTCACTTCGCCGCCTCCCGAAGCTTCCCCAGGCCATTCGTTAAGTGACTTCGCACCGAATCCGATCAGAATCAGCGCAAAGTAAACTTGGATCGATCGTGCAGTAATTGCCTTTGCAGCGAAGTCAACTGACCTATAGTCATATCCAATTACGGTAAGCCATATCGAAACTGACTTCGATCGCAAGTTAACTGACTTCTGGTCATATCAAGTTACGGTAAGCCATATCCTAACTGACTTCGATGCAACATCAATTGACTTCGACTGATATCCAATTATAAAATGGCAGATCCAAATTGACTCCATTGACAAGTCAACTGACTTCGGTGCATATCAAGTTAAGATTTGACTAGTATCGATTTTCTAACCTCTTGGGGAACAATAGCTTAGAGGGAATCAGACTCGGCGTTACCCTTTCCAGAGGAGGAATCTGTGGCCCGTTTTCCCAAATCCGAAGCTAAGATCTCCCAGCTGGCTCAGCAGATGGCCACGGGACTGGCCGCTGCCACCGAGGATTTCCCGCGGCCTCCCGTGGCGGCGCCCGCTCCTCCGCGGACAGCCGCGGGGGGTCGAGCTGGAGTTTCGGGTGCTGGCGATGAACAAAGGCGGTGTCGGCTCGCCGAGTGCGACGGTAACGGCCGTTCTATAAAGGAATGGCGGACGCTTCCCGCTCTCTCGATACGGGTGGCCGCTCGACACGCGCCTCAGGCCGAGCGCGTGCGTATAACGTCAGGATCGGTCGGTTGGGACCTTATTCACTGATTGACTCATAGACCTCAACATACCGTTGGGCGATTTCACGCCAGTCGTACTGCTTGCGGACGAGTTGCAGTGCATTAGCCCCCCGGCGCCGCCTGTCACCCTCGTTAGTGAGTGCCTCGTGTATGGCCCCAGTCAGGGAATTCACGTCGTCCACCTCGGAGAACCATCCGTTCGCAAGCGGTCCGCTGTCCACCACGAAATCCAGGGGGCCGCCGCTTCGGGTGGCGATGACCGGGATTTCTGTGGCCATCGCTTCGAGGTACACCTGTCCGAACGGTTCGTAGAAGGACGGCGCAACGAGGACGTCGGCGAGGTTGAGCCCCTCGGAGAGGATGTCGTGGGGCAACCACCCACAAAAAAACACGTTGGGCAAGTCGAGGGAGTGGGCAAGGGTGTACGGATGCTCGCCTTCCCACTCGCCGGGAGCGCCCCCCCAAACGAGCAGGTTGAACGAAGGCTCACCGCCGCTCGTCAGTGTCTGGTTCAACTGGGCGACCGCCCGGAGGAGCATCGGTACCCGCTTGAAGTCGAGAAATCGTCCCACAAAGATGGCGAGGGGCCTCATCTGGCCTGAAGCGTCCGTGAACCTGGAGAGAACAGTGGGATCGTAACGCACGCTACCGGGCGCTCCGCTCTCGTCCCACCCCTGTGGATCGTCGACCAAGATCCTTCGCAGGAATGCGAGCTTGTCCCGTGTTGACCAATCGAGCGGCAGGAAGAGTGATGTGTCCACGCCGTTGGGGATGATCGTAATCTTTCCGTCTTTCACCGAGAGTCCTTCCACTGCCCGCTCACGGACGTCCGGACTGATGGCGACGAAGTGACTCGATACATTTGCGGCCTCCTGCATTACGCCGCGCCAGAACGAGTGCAACTCGTCGGGGGTGTCCGAACGTCCTTCCAACACGGCGAGGCTTTCCAACATCTTGATCTCAGTGCCGTGGAGTTGGGTCAATCTCGGCACCAAGGGAAGGACCTCGACAGCAGCCGCGTGCGCGTAGGTGAGGTGATGGAGGTGTAGAAGATCCGCCTCGAACTCGTTGGCCACCCGTCGGAAGGCTCTTACCCAGCACTCCACCAGTGCCGCGTAGCGAGATTGTTCAATCTCGTAGAATACCCGATCCGGTACGCCGGCCTTGTCTTCGTAACTCCCGTGAAACGGTACATCCAACGAATCCGACATAGGATCCTCTCCCCGTTGGAATCCTTGCCATGCCGTGGTGTAATCGACGGCGGTCAGGGGGATGCCGGCATAGAACTCTCTTGCGTCGTGCTGGGGGTCGCCGTCGTGCAGCGATCCGGTCAGGAGATGCACGTCGTGTCCCAAGTCCATCAACGCCCGCGAGAGGTAACGGGCGACCTGCGCACTGCCGCCCCGTGGATAAAATATGAGTGACATCAGGATCTTCATGGCGCTGAGAGATTAGGCGAGGATGGTCGGGGCCGCTAGTTCGCGGTTCTGGCGGTGGACCTGGTGGACGGGATGCGGGCTCAGTTCGAGGGCATCGATCCAGTGGTGGCTTGGTGAATCAGTCATGTATCCTCACTCGATCGGAATTCGCTGCTCGGCGGACACGAAGAGTGCGACGGGTCAGGTCACGCATCTCGAGGAGAGCGAGGTCGACTGGGCCCCCGAATCGGAAAGTTTCGTCGATCGACTCACGATTCAAAAGGCGACCGACAAGCGGCAGTAGCGCCAAACGTCCGCGCTCTCTATAGGGTTGGCCCTTAACTCGTGGTTGGAGCAGCTGGCATGGATGGCGGAGGGTGAGAACCCGCTGGGTTGGGGAGGCGAGAGGTCTCGGACTAGCGAGCCCCATTGGGCGGACGCTAACATAGCCCGAAGCGAGGCGACTCCCATCCTGCAGTCGAGTACGCCCGCCGCGCAATCGGCCCAGTCCACACAGCGTCCACGATGGCCGCAGACAATCGAGGAATCATGGCATTTGGGGTGAGGAAGGATGATTCGGTGGACGGGATGAGGGTGCAGAGGAAGATCGTCAAGGCCATCACCACCGAGACCATAGTCGCGCTGGCAGTTGTCTCTGGCATGTTCGTCGTCTTCACATGGCGAATGGGTCTCGCGAACATGTTGGGCACGATGATGGGAACGGCTCATGACCTCATACTGAACACCGTCTTGTTCTTGATGGGGGTGATCATTATTGCGGGGGCCTTTACGTCCCTCATCTCTGAGTTCGGTATCGTGAGCATCGCAAACCGCGCGGTGTCTCCTCTCATGAAACCGCTCTTCGGGCTGCCGGGTGCAACCTCCGTCGGCGTCGTTGCCACCTATCTGTCCGACAATCCCGCCATCATGCCATTGGCCGCTGACAAAGGGTTCTTGAAATACTTCAGGAAGTGGCAGGTGACGACGTTGGTGAACCTCGGTACCGTCTTCGGCATGGGTCTCATCGTGACGACATTCATGCTGGCACAGTCCACAGAGAGCGGTCCCTTGGGCAAGGCCGTACTACTGGGAAACATCGGCGCCATTCTCGGTGGCATCGTCAGCGTCCGGCTCATGGGACACTTCGGCAAACGACAGTATGGCAAGGACGCCGCCGTGATCACCGAGGAACAGGAGGGTTACGACATATTGCACTACCGAGAGGTCAGAAGCGGCAACGTCGCCCAGCGGGCTCTCGAGGCGTTGCTCGACGGCGGTGTGCACGGCGTCAAGACGGGTTTGGATATCATGCCGGGGGTCATCATCATCACGACGATCGTTATGATGCTTGCCTTTGGCCCAACCGACGGCGCATATACCGGAGCCGCATTCGAGGGAATCGGTTTCCTCCCTTGGCTTGGAACGAAGCTGTCGTTCATCATCGAGCCGCTGTTCGGATTCTCGAGTCCCGAGGCCATAGCGTTCCCGGCTACATCACTGGGGTCCGTTGGTGCCTCCCTCGCCATTGTGCCCGAGTTCCTAGAGAATGGAATCGTCGGTGCCAAAGAGATCTGCGTCTTCACTGCCATTGGTATCTGCAATGCCGGCTTCCTGAGCACCCATGTGGGAATGATGGACGGAATCAAGGAACGCGGCCTGACCAACGTGGCTATCGTCACCCATTTCGTCGGTGGCTGCTGCGCCGGCGTTTCCGGCCACGTTCTGTTCCTACTGTTTGGATGAATCCCAGAGAAAGAGGTGAGGCATGAGCTTCCACCGAACACGACCCCAGCGGTCCCCGATGCCCGTCGCGCTGTTGCCGCTCGTGTTGCTTCCGCTGATTGCGGGATGTGCTCCCAGCGCATCGCCGCATCAGGAAGTACCCTTCGTTCTCCCCGGGAGCCTGGTCGCCAACGCCGAGTACGCATCGCGCAGAGCGAGGTTGATGGATGAGCTGCCCGACGGGGCAGTCATCATCCCAGGGGCTACCTCACGAATCGCAGACTATCAGTTCTTCCAGAGCAACGACTTCTTCTATTTCACCGGGATCGAGGCGCCGGATGCGTGGCTGGTGATCGACGGCGTCAACCGGGTGAGCACGCTCTTCCTCACCCTCGATGAGCATGACGCTCGGGGAGAGGGAATTCCTGCGGAGCTTGCCTTGGACCCGACGGCGTACACGGGGATCGAACAGGCGCGACCGGTCGAGGACATGGACGCTTTCTTGGCGGACCTCGGCCGGCGGGTCGGCGTCTTCTACCTCTCCCAACGTCCGGAAGAACTCCACCGCATGAACACCAACGAAGTGTACCGGGCCTTTCAGCGGACGGTATCGGAAAATCCGATGGACGGCCGCCTGACCCGGGAGCTGCAGCTGGTCGAGCGCCTGGAGCAGCGTTATCCCGACGTCGAGGTGCGGGACTGCTTCCGCACGATTCAGGTGTTGCGGAAGGTCAAGTCGCCGGCGGAAGTAGCGCTCGTCCGGGAAGCGGCCCGGATCGGAGTCGAGGCCCATCTCCAGTTCATGCGTTCTACCGAGGTGGGGATGCCGGAGCGAGCCCTGGCCGCGCTCTTCGAGTTCGTCAGCAGACGAGAGGGTGCCCAGGAGCTGGCGTACGAGACCATTATCATGGCGGGAGAGCACCATCCCTGGGGACACTATCACCGACACGATCGCACGCTGGAGGATGGCGACTTCATTATCCTCGACGCCGGTCCCGATTACGCGTACTACAACGTCGACATCTCCACCACGTTCCCAGCCAACGGCAGGTTCGCGCCCGAGCAACGAGAACTCTATGAGCTGGGCCTCGGCATCCGGCAGGTCTGCCTCGACAACTACCGCGCGGGAACCACGTTCCAGGCGGTTGGCGAGAAGGTGCGGGAATGGCTCGTCGCGAACGGGTACGACGACACCGAGCGCCGATTTCGCGGGCTCATCAGGTGGGGCTGCTACAACCACCCGATCGGGATGGCGACGCACGACGTAATGGCGTCGATCACCGGCCCGGACGAGCCGCTGGAACCTGGTTTCGTCTTCGCCTGTGACATCAACATGCCCCAGACCGAGACCTTGGGGATCCGGATCGAGGATACCGTGGTGATCACCGAGGACGGATACGAGAACCTCTCGAACGGACTTCCCCGAACGGTGGAGGAGATCGAGACAGTCATGCGTGAGCCTGGCCTCCTACAGCAGGTAGGGAGGTGAGCAATGGTTGGCCCCCTCGTCCGACGCGAACGCGCTGCCTGTCGCGTACCGATCTGCCGGCACCTTTGCCAGGCTCTTCTCGATGACTTGCTCGACCGCTTCCGATATAGTCGGGGTTATGAGTCTAGGGTTGTGATTCTTGATTGGTCAGCCCTCAGCCCTCTTCATACCGGGGTAGGCAGGAGGGCGCCCAGATCGCCAGCGAGCTAATCGTAGTCGAGAACTTCTTCGAGGAGTTGAAGGCGAAGGTGGGGAACTAACCCCGGCCGCAACAATCCGCTCCCTCCCACAATAATCCGTCTACCTACAGAGCACCGCGTCATCTCATAGATCGTCATCACCATCATGGGAGACGACGCCTAGCGATTCCGTGGGCGAACAACGCGAGGGGGTGGTAGCCCCGAACGCCGCTCGGACGCTCGGGGTGCAGAGGTCAGCTTCGCTACCGCACCACGACCTGCCCATCGGCCATGTCAAATAGCGGCAAGTCGGGTGCATCGGTGCAAGAAGGCGTACCGTCGTCAAAATCAAAATCCGTGAACGTGAAACTCATCTGATCCAAGGGATCGTTCGCAGTGTTGCCGTTGTCTACAACCCTTGTGATTGCTAGAACCCCAGAGACAGCGGGAGTTGTAATCACGCCACTTACCCATGCTACGTTGCCGACAATGTGGAGACAGTCAATCGCCACGTGAACGGGAAAAGGAGGGGGGCCAAACTTCTGGCGATTGGATTGTTTCCGCTCCGATGCTTCGCATCGATCCCCTCTGGGATCCTCTGCGTGATCATCCGCGCTTTCAAGCGTTGCTCGCGAAGTTCGAGAACTAGCGAGTCTCTACGTTGATTTGCGATTCGCGGTTTGCGAGTTTTGATTTTTGATGTGGTGGAGAATTCTCAACTCTCAATTCTAAATTCATGTCGATCACCTCCCAACTCTCGACGCACCCAGGCGATGCGCTACGTGGAAGCACCCGGACGATTCGATCCGTGCGTGCCGTACACCGATGGGGAGACGATCTGGGCGTCACACGCGTAGCGGGGTAGGGGACGATGACGACCGTTCCCGAAGCAACACCGTAAGACACGCCGTACGCTCCGCCAACGATTGGATTCGTGGCCGTGACCGACGTCGGAGCATTCTCGCCAGGCGCATGATCCTTGCCGCCATCGCCTTCCTGCTCGTGGCACCGGTTGTCGTGGACGCTCAGGTGCAACGCCGGACTCGGCGCCAGGCGGCTGGAGGTGGGGAACTCACCGGTGACACGATCAACTTTCTCGATGCCCATGTGCACTTGAACGACGCAGAGGCTTGGATCACCCTCATGGACGAGGTGGGGATACAGCGCGCGATCGTTTTCGCCGGCCGGGACGTCGGCAACGCTGAGCTGCTTGCGGCGGCGCGTGCCTGGCCCCACCGTCTCTTGCCGTTTCTTTCGGTGAGCCCCGAGCATCGGGCGTTCAGGAGAGCTTGGGAGGAGGATAACCCAGCTGTGGTGGCGATTGCCGACTCGCTCCTCGAGCAGCAACGGACGCCGCAGCGCCTTGTTAGGCTGACCGCACTACCGAATCCGCAAAGGCGGGTGTGACGTCTCCGATCTTCTTGCCGCCCAACGCGAAGTAGTAGAGCGGTTCGCCCTCGATGGAGTAGCGATGCCGATAGCGCTGAAGATGATAGAGGTTCAGGTATTCCGAAACAATCAACTCTCGAATCAGCCGTGAGAAGCCGGAGTCGTCGCTTTTATCTAGGAAGGTCTCCTTGACGTTGAACGCGACCCAACCGTCCTTTGCAATCATGTTGAAGGCTTCCAAGAAGGCCTGGACTGGAATGTCGCCGAATCCGAGTGCTGCGACTGAAACCAGGCAGTCGCATGCCCACGAGTTCAGTTCGTCTCGTTCGCCGTCGGTGAGATCGCAGAAGTCCATGACGTAGTAGGCGTCGTAGATGCCTGGGCGATCGCGGTCCGTTGCATCTCGCGCCTCGGGGATGATGTCCACGCCAACAAGCCTCGAGACGCCTTGCTTCTTCAACTCTTCGCCAACGATTCCATTTCCGGCGCCTAGGTCGAGTACGCGCAGTTCATTTAGCTGCTGGGACGACTGTGCGACCGAGTAGCGGAGCACCTCCGCGACGGTGGCTGGCGATTGGCATTTCAGGCGTTCATAGACGACTTGCTCATACAAGCCGGGAATCGAGAAGATGCGATCGTAGTCATGCAGCCGGATCTTCTCCCTGGAACCTCCATCGAAGAGGTAGAAGTAGACTTCGTCTTGATCTAGCTCGCGGACATCTGCCGGCGGGAATTGGATCCGATGCCTCTTATTCACTTCGCCTCCTGTTGAAATGTCAGCCTAACTCGTAATTATGTCGACCGACATAACTCAATATGATACATAACGGGCCGGGTGAGGCGGACCTTGGTCCGCACTCTGCTCCAGGAAGTGTCGTCTAGAGTAGTCGCCGGGGACGTCAGACGAAGGCCTGGGTGACGTTGAATGCGTTGTGGAAAAGCACCGGCACCACCAGGCTTCCAGTACGCTCACGCATCCACCCCGCGACAAACCCGATGAGCCCCGTGAACACGATCGCCGCGGCATTGATCTGAAGCCCGCCTTCCACCCATGCAATGCCGTGCAACAGGCCAAAGAGTAGGGTGGTCAACCAAAGGCCCCACCCAGTCTTCGCTCCACCAATGGTCATGCTCTTCCCGAACGCCTGGTGGAACAAGAGCAGCATGAGTCCCCGCATGAAGAGTTCTTCGTCCAGCCCCGGCATGGTGGCCTGAAACAGCAGCCATTCGGCGGAGACATTGGGACTCGACGAGATCATCACCGAACTGATCGTGGCTCCAACAATCGTCATGACCGCGGCCACGACTACAGGGCGCAGTGAGCCCGCTGTTTGATCCCACCTGACCCCTGCGTCTTTGAAGCTGACTCGGGGCAGGAAGGCGAGGATCGCGCAGGTGCCGAGAAGCGAGAGGCTCTTTTCCACCCAGTCCAATTCCAACCCGGACATGAAGCCGGGCTGGGGCAACACACCTTTGGTCCGGAGCGCGACCATGTAGATGGCGAAGGAGAATCCAGCCCAAAGCAGGGGCGCCCATTCCACTCGGCGACCCGTGAGTTTGAGCCAGACGACCAGAATGAAGGTGGGGATTGCAAAGATCCCCCCAGTCACCAGTGCATTAGCCATGATCGCTCACAACCCAATCATCCACACCACGGCGTGAAGTCAAAACGACTTCGCGATTCTGCTGCTGCGCCAGCCCGCGACAGCAGTAATTCCTTGTTAGGTGCCGCCGCCGGTTCGTGGTCACCTACGCCGGTCGTGTGATCCCGAGTTTCTTGAGCCGATGCAGCAGCGTGCTCGGGTGCATTCCCAACTGCTCGGCTGCGTTCGACTTCCCTTTGATGCGCCAGCCGCACGCCTCCAGCACGCCGGCGATGTGCTCACGCTCCACATCCTCGAGACGTGTGGAGCGGGCGTCGATGCTGTCGGGTGGTGTGGCGTGGCGAACGTCGCCCTCGCCAAACGAGGGCTCGAGATACAGCGAGGTCCCGTCCGTTAGAATGACGGCTCGCTCGATAACGTTCTCCAATTCCCGCACGTTTCCCGGCCAGGCGTATCGCACGAGCCGTTGCATGACCTCGTCCGACACCGATTCGATCGGTCTCCCGAGGCTTACCTTCGTCCGGCTGAGAAAATACCAAACGAGGAGGGGGATGTCGCTGGTCCGCTCGCGAAGCGGTGGGGCGTGCACAGGGAAGACCTGTAACCGGTAATAGAGATCCTTGCGAAATTCACCGTTGGCAACCGCCGCATCGAGGTCGCTGTTCGTGGCAGCAATCACGCGTACGTCTACCTTCACCGTCTCCGCCGAGCCGAGCCGTTCGAACTCGCCCTCCTGGAGCACTCGCAACAGTTTCGGTTGCAGCTCGATTGGCAAGTCGCCGATCTCATCGAGGAAGATCGTTCCGCCGTCGGCCAGCTCGAAGCGGCCGACGCGCTGACTGACGGCACCGGTATACGCGCCCTTCACATGGCCGAAGAGCTCGCTCTCGATCAGGGTCGAGGGAAGCGTAGCACAGTTGACTTTGATGAGTGCCCGATCCCTCCGATGGCTCAGCGCATGGATGGACCGCGCGACGAGTTCCTTGCCGGTGCCCGTCTCCCCAAGGATGAGCACCGTAGCATCGGTCGGAGCGACTTGCGAAATCAGCATGCTGAGCTGACGCATGCGACTGTTCTCCCCAACCAGATCGTCGCCAAGCCCCTCTCGGCGCATTTCGGCACGGAGGTACACGTTCTCGTCCTCGAGCCGTTGCCTGAGCTTGTCTACCTCCTCACGTGCCGCGCGCAACGCCTGCTCCCGCTCGACCCGGCGCGAGATATCCCTGATCGCTGCCGAGACCATGACCTCCTCCCCGCTCTCCACACTGCTCAAACTGATCTCGACCGGGAACTCGGTTCCGTCCCTCCGGAGGGCCCTCAGGCTCTGGTCCTCTCCCATCGATCGATGAGTTGGCTCGGCAAAAAATGCGTGCTGATGTGAGGTGTGCGGCTGTCGGAACCGGTGTGGGATGAGCGTCTGGAGGGCTGCCCCAATGAGTTCGTCGGGGTGATAGCCAAACATGGTCTCGACGTGGTCGTTCGCAAACAGGATGGTCCCGTCGCGCCGCACGAGGATCAACGCGTCCGGTGCTGTTTCCAAGAACCGACGGAATCGGTGTTCACCGCGCTCGACCTCTTGCTGGGCCTTCTTGAGGTCGGTGATGTCGAACATGAATCCTCGAAGAATGATTGGTTTGTCTCTGACGGATTCCACGGTGACGACATCACGGATCCAGATTGGTTCGCCATCAGCTCTGATCATCCGGTACTCGAACTCAAAGGCCTCAGCGGAGCGAGACCCGGTAGAGCACGCATCGATGGCAGTTTCCCGATCATCTGGATGAATGTGCGAGGTCCAGAATTCAGATTCGTACCACCGTTCGACCGGATACCCGAACATCTCCTCTGCCTGTAAACCGACGTAGCTGAATTTCCACGTTTGGGCGTCCGCTTCCCAGGGGACAACCCCTTTTACTTCGACTAGCTTTTGCTGGGTGATGTCCTGAACAATGCATTGCACACCCACCACGGTTCCGTCGGCGGACTTGTCGGCGTAGTAGTTGTGCTCGTACAGCCGTTTGGTGCCCGGATGACCCGCGGTCTCGGCATAGGCCAAACTCTTGAGGATGGGTTCTCCGGTCTCGATCACCTGGCGCATCTGCTGCGCTACACCCGCGGCGACGTCCGGAAGAATCTCATCGATTGTCCGTCCCACGTGTTCCGCGGGCGATAGACCATTGATGGCCGCGAGCCAATCATTGATCTCCACATATCGCAGATCGGTGTCGAGGCAGCAGAGGCCGATCTGCGCTTCGTGGTAACGCAACAGTCCGGGGTTCGTATCCGACTTCTGTATGCTGATTGGTGTCCGCATCTCCAACCTTTTTTCTGCGACTCTTTCGGCGACCCCATGAATCGGCGGTTCAGATTTTGGCTGTCCGCCCGGATGCAAGCCTCAGAACAGTTCTGCCACGTGATACCGCCCGGTAGCGGAACGATGTTGTAACCGCTTGGGCACGGTATTTCAACCCCGGGTTCCGTATATGGTCCCTATTCGCAAGATCGGCGGGATTCGCCCGTTTGGCGCATCAGCGTAAGCGAATGTGCTGCAGCAAGTTATGGCGATGTGTAGCCAGCCGTCTCACAAGGCACCGTTCGTGCCACCTGAACCTACGTGTTGCGCATCACGGTGGACCCAAGTCCCGATGGTTCGGTGGTCCGAATGGCGGGTCGGTTGGCAGGCGAGGTCTTGGAGGAGGCGGAGCGGGTGCGCCTTTCCGCCGAGCCGCCCTTGCTGATCGACGCGAGAAAACTCCAAGGTGCCGACGCGGACGGAATCGCGTTTCTCGCGGCGATTCTCGAAGGAGGCGGAAGAGTGGACGGCTAATCGGAGTACCTCTCCATGCGCGTCGCCTCTTTGCGCGAGGGACGAAGTGGCTGAGATGAT
>JBDHLU010000021.1:0-33916 GCA_039656555.1 Gemmatimonadota bacterium
TGAAAGAATGGGCCAGCTGGGTAACCGGCCAACAGTGGGATGACGCGTTCGTGTTCTTCAAGCACGAGGAGGAAGGATCCGGGCCCGAGTTTGGCAAGAAGTTCATGGAAGTCGTCGGCGCCTGATCATCTGGCGCATGGCCGCTTGGTCAACAGATACGAACGTACCAGTTGACCTGCCGCCTGCATCCTGGGCTATGGTGCCGGCCGACCACCGCTCCCCATCCTCAGGATCTTGTCCCACTGCCGTTTCGTTGCTTTCACGACGGATAGTCGGCCCTGCCGCACCAGTGCCATCTCTTCGAAGGTCGCATCTGCCTTGATCTCGGCAAGCGTCACCGGCCGCTTCAGCTTCTTCACCGCCTCGAGGTCGAACACGACCATCTTATCGTTCTTAAGTCCCTTAAGTCCCGGATCGGGATAAGGGTCGGACGTGATCTTCGCGATGCCGATAGCTGCCTTTTCTTTTCCGGTATGATAGATCAGCGCTTGATCGCCCTTCTTCATCGATCGCATGTTCTTGAGCGCAGCCGGGTTCTTCACACCATCCCAGTAAGTTCCGCCGTCCTTGACGAGATTATCGTAGCTGTAGGAGGTCGGCTCTGTCTTCAAAACCCAATAGTTCGGCATCCATTCCTCACAGTTGTTTGCACCAATTAACGATTGTCTCGCCAAGTTCCGCCATCACCTCATCCTCGGTGCGTCCCGAGCGTTTCAAGACCTTGAACGAATGATCTGCCCCTTCGACGATATGGAGCATAGCCTGATCGCCAAGATTCTCGCAGACCGGTCGCAGAAACGCGAGATCAGCTAACGCGTCACGCGTGCCCTGCAAGAACAGCATGGGAACGTCGACGTCGTCAAGATGGGCTGCCCGCTTGTCCCCGAGTTTGTTGGGGGCGTGCAGCGGGAATCCGAGAAATACGAGCCCGCGCACTCCTTCGAGTGGCTCGTTGGCTTGTCCCATTGACGTCATCCGCCCCCCGAACGATTTGCCTCCCGCAACAACGTGCATGCCGGTGTTCATCTCGACTGCCGCCTCAACGGCTGCACGTACTGTGACCTCCGCTTTCGGCGGCCGGTCCGGCGATCGTCTTCCCTCTTCCATATAGGGAAACTGGTATCGCAGCGTGGCGACTCCGCGATCGGCGAGAACCTCACTGATGCGCACCATGAACGGGTGGCGCATGCCGGCACCCGCGCCATGGCCCAGCACATAGAACCAATTGGCGTCTGGGGGGAGCATAGCGATGGCCGAAACCTCGCCAGCGCCCGGTACGGCGATCTTCATTTCTCGAACCACGTCTATCATTTAGTAAGGTGGTGTGGGGGCGAGTGCGTCACCGGAGAACGCGTTGAGTCGCCCTAGCCAGCCTCCCCGGAACGGCTCACCTTGGGGCGAATCGCAGCGTTGGGGAGGTGACGCACTCGCCCCCACACCACCTTGCCCCTATCTCCCTTCCCATCCCGTCCAACCCGGCCCGCGCACCACTCGACCGGGCGTAGCCCCCGTATGCTCGCCATCGGCCAACACCTGCACACCGTTCACGAACACGTGATGCACCCCGGTCGAATACTGGTGTGGCTCTTCGAACGTGGCGTGGTCTTGGATCGTGACCGGATCGAACACCACGATGTCTCCGTAGTAGCCGTTACGAAGTTCCCCGCGACGACGGATTCGGAGGTTGGCTGCAGGCTGTGACGTCAGCTTTCGGATTGCTTCCTCGAGAGGAATCACCTTCTCGTCGCGCACGTACTTGCCGAGGAGCCGTGCGAAGTTGCCGTACGCTCGTGGATGCGTGCTGGACAAGATGAACACGCCCTCCGGCGCCATCGACCCGGCATCGGACGCGAAGCTCACCCATGGAATCGCGATCTGCCGAGCAACATTTTCCTCGGACATCAGGAAGTACACGACCTGGACGCGGCTCTCATCTTCCACAACCAAGTCCATGGCCGCCTCTTCCGGCGACACGCCACGCATCTCTGCGACCTCAGCCAGTGTCTTCCCCGTCAACGGTTTCAGCTCATCGTTCCTGAAACCGACGAGGAGTGTACCATCGGCGCCGGCCGCCAGGTAAAGATTCTCCCATTCATTGGTAGGGGTCGACATTTCTCTTTGCAGCCGCGCGCGGATGGCCGGGTCCTGAAGACGCTCCGCCCACGCGTCGTACCCACCCTCCTGAACCCACGGCGGCATCGCCGCATCCAGACCGGTTGATCCCGCGGTGTAGTTGTACATGTCCGCCGTAACCTGGATACCTTCGGCATGCGCGGCTTCGACGCGCTCGATTACGGCATCGAGCTTCTCCCAGTTTCCCTTGCCCGCGGCTTTGAGATGGTAGATCTCCGCACGAATATCCGCTTCGCGCGCAATGCGAATGAGTTCGTCGACGGCTTCCAGCAATCGGTTCGCTTCGCTCCGGATGTGCGAGATGTACATCCCATCGTATTCGGCAGCGACCTTGGTGAGCTCGATCAACTCGTCCGTACTCGCATAAAATGCAGGCGCATAGATCAGCGACGATCCAACGCCTAGCGCCCCTTCCTCCATGCCTTGCCGAACCAGCGCTCTCATGCGATCCAGCTCCTCAGGGGTCGGAGAACGGTCCTCATATCCCAGCTCGTGCACCCGCACCGTCGTAGCACCGACAAACGAAGCGATATTGGTCGACACGCCCTTGTCGACGAGAAACTCGAGGTACTCCCCGAGCGAGGTCCAGGCGATGTCGTACTTGATGTCGCCCTGATCCTCGACGATCTCGATCTTCATCTCCTCGTTGAGGGGCCCACCCGAACCTCCTTCACCAAATACTTCCAGTGTTACGCCCTGGCGGATGTCGGACTGGGATCGTCCGTCTTCGATGAGGCGTTCGCCGGCCCACGAGAGCATGTTGATGAATCCGGGCGTGACCGCCATCCCGGTTGCATCGATATCGATTCGCCCTCTGCCAACGACCTCGCCACCGACGACCGCGATCGTGTCATCCTTGATTGCGAGGTCGCCCACGTATCCGGGAGACCCCGATCCATCGTAGATGGTCCCACCTCGTATCACGACATCGTACTCGTAGCCGCAACCCGCAAGGACTGCGATTGACGTGATCATCCAGAGCAGCCTCTTCTTAGAAACCATCACCTCTCATCCTACTTTCTGTTGATGATTGACGATTCATTCCATCATCCTGCCAAGTCTCTCCAAAATCGCATGCAGGTCCGGTTTCAATTCGATCACCGGCCGCATCAAGTCCTCGCCGAGCGTTGCCAAACGCTGCGGCGCATTCTTGATGGTATGGTCGCGCACGTTGAGTGTGGCGTTCACTTCGTCCCAAGCCAAGGGCATGGATACCGGCGCCCCCTCGAGCGGACGAACACAGAACGGAGAGACGATCAACTTGCCACGGCCGTTTTGAAGATAGTCCACATAGACCTTGCCTTCACGATGTGCCGGCAGCCGCGCGATCGTCGCGATCTCCGGCAGCTCCGCCATCACTACCCGAGCCAGCAACTCTCCCATCGCTTTCGTTTGATCGAACGTGAGCTTGCGACCGAGCGGAACCAGGATGTGCAACCCGGTCTTGCCAGTGGTCTTGACGAAGTTCGGTAACTCGATCTCGTCGCAAACCCGATGCAGCGCCTGCGCAATCTCGACCACGTGCCCGAATGGAGCCTCGCCAGGGTCCAGATCGATTACGCACCAGTCGGGTTGCTCCAGCGTCGCGACACGACTTGCCCAGATATGTAGCGGAATAGAGGCCAGATTGACGATGTATAGGAGAGACTCTTCGGTGTCAGCCACGAAGTAGTTGATGTCTCGTTCCGTGTCCTCCGACCACATCGCCTCGCGACGAATCCATTCCGGGGCAAAACCGGGTGCGTCCTTCTGGAAAAAGGACTTTCCGTCGATCCCGTCGGGAAACCGCGTCATCACCACGGGGCGATCGCGCAAATAGGGGAGGATCCACCTAGCGACCGATCGATAGTAGTCGATGAGGTCGCCTTTCGTGTAGTTGTCCGCCGGCCAGAACAATTTGTCCTGGTTCGTGAACTGCAATTCGGGCCCAACGTACGAAGTCGAATCGAGCTGAGCGAACACTTCCTCCGGGCCCTCATCGGCCCTATTGGCGGGGTGCTCGCACTCTCTGGGATTCTTGTCGTCGCGGAATCGCTTGAAAACCGGGTGGCGGAGCAAGACCTCGTCGGTCCACTCCTTGAACCGGACCTCGCACACGATCACGGGATCTACCCAACGCTGGCTCTTCCCCTTTGGCGCTTTCGAACACGGCGCGTCATCGCGCTCAACGGACTCCAGCGTCTCACGGACCGAGTCCAACTCCGCCGACGCAAAACCGCTGCCGACGCGCCCAACGTAGACAAGGTCCTCTCCCTGATAGGCAGCAAGGTGCAGCGCGCCGAATCCACCACGCGATCCTTTGGGTTCCGTGAACCCGACGATCACGAAATCCCCATGGCGATCAGAGCGGACCTTGATCCAGTCGGCGGACCGGCGCCCTTGGTATGTGGAGTCAGCCCGTTTCGCGACCACGCCTTCGAGACCCATCTTCTCGACCTGATCGTAGAACGCTTCGCCCAGTTCGTCCAAGTGGTCCGCAAACTTGATCGGGCCCACCGGCGGAAGAACGCGTTTGAGCAGTGCCTTGCGCTCGATCAGCGGCAACGAGCGCAGATCAAAATCCTCGAACCCGAGGATATCGAACAGGTAGAGTGTGGCGGGATGCTCAACTGCAGCTTTACGCACATCGTGCACTCGCGAGAGGCGCGCCCGTTTCTGTAGACGCTGGAAGCTCGGGAGCCCTTCCGTATCATGGACGACCAGTTCACCGTCCAGCACCAGGCTGCGGAACGGTAACGCTTGCAGCGCGCGTTCGACTTCCGGAAATGCCGGAGTCGCATCGTGTCCGTTCCGCGTTCGTAAACTCCCTTTGCCGTCTGCCACTGAGGCAACCATCCGATACCCGTCGAGCTTGATCTCGAACACCCAACCGGGCTTCGAAAACGGTGCTTCGCGGGTCTGCGCCAGCATGAGATCGACAGCGCCCGGATCGACGCGTTGTCGAGGCACACCACCACCCTCCAACTCACCCCTAATCGCGGCGCCCGGATCCACCCCTCCCGCCAAATCCTCGACGGTGAGGCCTGACATCACCGACCCCTCCGGGAAGACCGTGCCGTCTTCATCGGTCGCGAGGTGGTCGCGTTCCTTGATGAGCAGCCAGTCCTTCTCGCTCTTCTTGATCTTCACCAGCGTCCAGCGACCTCGCAGTTTGTATCCGCGAAGGTCGAAAAGGAGCTTCCCCTTTTTGAATCCCTCATCGACGTCCTCGAGCGGGATCCAGACGCCGCGGTCCCAAAGCACGACCGCACCTGCTCCATAGTTCCCCTCAGGGATCATTCCCTCGAAATCACCGTACTCCAAGGGGTGGTCTTCGACCTTCACCGCAAGACGCTTGTCGGCCGGATTCATCGACGGACCCTTGGGGACCGCCCAGGATTCGAGGACCCCGCGCATCTCGAGCCGGAGATCGTAGTGAAGTCGCGTTGCGGCATGTTTGTGGACGACAAAAAGGTGCCCTGCAGAAAGCGTAACCGTGCCGACGGGCTCGGGTGTCGCTCCAGCAGAACGCTTTGCGCGGTATGTACTTAGCCGGTCAAGGTCCGGCTCGTGAGTTGCGCTCATCGGTGGGAAACTCTATCATAGCGCCCCTATGCCTGCGCGTCCAATAGCCTCAGCCACGGTCTCCTTCGGCCTAGTTTCAGTCCCGGTGAGTCTGTACTCCTCAGCCGAATCGACCTCGAAGGTCTCGTTCAATTGGCTCCACAAGACAGACGGATCTCGCCTGAAACAACAGTACGTGTGCAAGCAAGACGGTGATGTGGTGGAGCGAGAAGACATGATCAAGGGCTACGAGTTCGTGAAAGGCAAGTATGTAACGTTTACCCCTGAAGAGTTGAAGGACCTCGAAGAACAGTCGACCGGCTCGATCGAGATCACCGAATTCGTTCCCGCCGAACAGGTCGACCGGGCATACTTGTCTAAGCTGTACTACCTGGGACCCGACAAGGGCGGGGATCGGGCGTATCGACTACTCAGCAAGGCAATGGAAGAGACGGGCCTAGCGGCCCTCGCCAAATACGCCGCCAGAGGAAAGCAATACCTGGTTCTGGTGCGGCCGCAGGGTGGGGGGCTCGCCATGGAGCAGCTCCATTATCGACATGAACTTCGAGATATCTCGGAGATCCCTCTCGGCGAAGGCGAAGTGAAAGACGAGGAGCTGGCGTTGGCGGTCCAGTTGATCAAACAAGCCGCTTCGGACAAGTTCCGCCCGGAGAATTACGACGACGAGGTCCGCAACCGAATGCTCGAACAAATCCAACGCAAGGTGGACGGCGAAGAGATCACGGCAGCACCAACGGCAGAGCCGCAAACGCAGATTATCGATCTCATGGAGGCTCTGAAAGCCAGCTTGTCACAGACACGCAAGGCGTCGTAACCAATGTCGAACCCTCAATCAGATGCCCTGCCCGAACGTCACCGGCCTGAGACGCTCCGGCTTCGGACCCTCACCCCCGCGCTCACCGTCTCCAATCTCGAGGCGTCTCTAGCCTGGTATTGCGACACTGTCGGATTCGTCGTCGTCCAGAAATGGGAAGAGGATGGCAAGATCGCCGGGGCAGTCGTCGAGGCCGGACGGATCCGCCTTTTTCTCGTCCAGAACGACAAGGAAACGAGTGTACCCGACACTCAGACAATGCAGTTCTATTGCTCGTCGGCTCAAGATATCGATGGCCTCGCCGCTGCAATTCAATCGCGAGGCGGGGTCCTGGACAAAGCTCCTGCCAATCAACCATGGGGCGCTCGCTCCTTCGATCTCCTCGACCCCGATGGCGTCCGACTGACCATCAGTTCGATCGAGGACGAGGGAGCCTCATAACACACCAGGGTTGAACTAAATGGGGCTCCAGCGGGTTACACTACCAGAAGCCATGCGAACTGTAGTTGTACGCTGCGGGGTAGCCCTCGCCCTCGTCGGAGCCGCCTTCCCTGCCACATCGGCTCAGGGGCAGACCGTGCAGGGCCAGCTCGTTGACGCCCACACGGGCGATGCAGTCGGGCACGCATTCATTGTATTGCGAGATTCCACAGACAAGGAGGTCCTCCGGGTCCTCACCGATGGCAGCGGGGCCTTCCTCATCGAAGCCCCTGCCCCAGGTACGTACCGCATCCAAACGGCGATCATCGGATGGAAGAGCTGGTCGTCTCCCCCATTCGACCTCGCCCAGGGAGAGACCTTCGCCTACAGGATGGAGGTGCCGCTCGAGGCGATCCGCCTCGACGCGCTCGTCATCGAAGGCGAGCGACAATGTGAGGTCGATCCTGATTCGGGGCATGCGGTAGCCATCGTGTGGGAAGAGGCTCGAAAAGCCCTGGAGGCCGTCAACTGGACGCGCGACTCGGGGCGGTTGCGTTACCAAGCCATCGAGTTCAATCGGGATCTCCACCCCGAGACCCTTCGGTCCTTGCGAGGCCAGGCCAACCGTCAGGCCGGAATGTCGACCGGGAGCCCGTTCATGAGTGCGCCGGCCGAGGAACTCTCCACCTACGGGTACATTCGCAACGTGGGTGAAGGCTTCCGACCTTACGGACCCGACGCTGCAGTCTTGCTATCTGAGTCGTTCGCGAACGACCATTGCTTTACTCTCCAACCCCATCCCGACGAGCAGGGATTGATCGGCCTGGAATTCAGGCCGGTACGAAGTCGCGATATCCCGGATATTCGGGGGGTAATGTGGCTCGATCGTGAGACCGCTCGCTTGCAGACGTTAGAGTTCCAGTACGATCGACTTCCCTGGCCCGTATCCCTCCGGCACGCTGGAGGGCAGATCGACTTCGAACTTCTGCCGAATGGGTTTTGGTTCGTATCGGAATGGCGACTCCGACTGCCCCGGCTATCGCGGCGAACCCGCGGGTTGATGCTCGGGCAGTATCACGTCATGTCATACTCGGAGACGGGTGGCTACGTGGTCCAACTGCGTCGCCGAGACGGGACGCCCGTGCTGCGATCCTCCGTAGGCACGCCGGCGGCAGTGCAAATAGACTCGGCCCTGCCCACCGGTGACGCCACCGCGGCGGCGCCGAGCGGCATCGCCGGCGCGGTGAGCAACGTCACGAGCGGTGAAGCCATCGGAGACGCAGTCGTGCTGCTGCTGGACCCTACGGAGACAATCAGAGGCCTTGCCGTTTCGGATTCGACGGGAGCGTTCGCCATCCGTCCGCCCCGTGCCGGGGCTTACTCTCTGAAGATCAACCGGATGGGTTACCGGCCCACCACGTCCGCCCTCGTCGATTTGCCCGCCGGCGTGGTCATCCGAACGCGGGTCAATCTGCGCCCGTCGGAACCCAACGATCCGGATCGAGACCCGGCATCGACCCGCGGGTTCGGAGACGTGATTCCGGGGTTCCGGTTCACGCGAGATGAAATCGAACGCACCAGAGCCGAGTCGATCTTCGATCTGGCACTCACCGTAACAGGGGTGCGATCGGCGGGCGCATTGAACCGCCCGGTCCTCCTCCTCAACGATCAAGGATGCCCCCCAACCGTCTACATTGACGGGCGTCCCAGCTCCACGAGCCAAGTCCTGCACCTCCCCATTGGGGGGTGGGTCGATTTCGTAGAGCTAAGCGTCAGTCCCGAAGACACTCCACCAGAGTACCTGGCCGACGACCCCAATGTAGCGCGCTGCGGCACCGTCTTGATCTGGTCCGCCACGAACTGACAGGCTAGCCCCCGCTCCGGGCAAATCCCGCCTTCGGTTCGAGCCCTTGCAGGAACATCCACACAGCCTCTACCTCATCAACGGTCATCTTGTCGAACACATACCACGGCATCGTGGAATCGAGTATCGCACCGTCCGGCCGTTGACCTTGCTGGAGGGCGCGTTTGAAATCATCGACGCTCCACGATCCGATTCCTGTTTTGGGATCGGCGGTCAAGTTGGGACCGTTGTCCTCGATTCCACTAAAATCCAGCCCGTGGCAACCGCTGCAGATTCCGGCAAGGTAACCGCCGTAGTCCGCGGTCATGCTGGGTTCGACCTCCTTGAGGTGCACGTTGTCGTGCATCATGGCACTGGCAGGAAACAACTCCGCCGCAACCAGGAGCGATGCGAAGCGCCCGATCGGGCCCAACTGTCGTCCGGCTACAAGGTTGTCGACGGCCGGCACCGATTTGAGATAGGCAAAAAGGGCCGCAACATCTGCGTCCACAATGTTTCGATAGTCCATGACGGGCATGATCATGAGCAGGCGCCCATCCCACCCCACTCCATGGCGCACCGCGCGTTCGAACGTGGTAAGCTGGTAGTCCGCCGTCAGCCCTCCGACACCGGACGTCAGATTCGAAGCCACTAGGTAGGCGAACGGCCCGGCCTCGATGAGGACCTTGCCGCCGAGGGCTTCGGTGTGGCAATTGGCACACCCCCAGATGGTCATGAGGTGCTCGCCTCTCACGGTGACGGCCGAGTCGCTCATCGCCACGAGGTTTTCATCGGGAAGATCCATCCGTTCGGACAAGATGCGGCCGCCCAAGAAGAACGCGGTGGTGCCGCCGAGCACGACGATCAAGAAGATCGCGGCAAGAATAATAAGGATGATGCGAATTGGCTTCGACATGCCCTCTCCGGGGTCACGACTGGTCAAGGGGACCGCATAAAACTGCCCACCGAAAGCCTAGTCGGCAACAGGGCGTGCTCGACCAGCTTGGTTCCCAACAGGCCCTAGTCGGTTACCTTACGGGCCCCAACACCATGTCACGAATCACTTTAGTAGCGTTAGCCATCCTCGGGATCCCGGCGCTTGCGCTGGGCCAGGACCCTGTGCCACTCACCCGGTTGTCAGGTCCTATAGTGTTGGACGGGCGTATCGACGAAGCGGCGTGGCGTGACATAGCGCCGCTCGAGATGACGGTCTACACGCCTGTTTTCAGGGGCACACCCACCGAGCTGACCGACGTCCGGATCGGTTACGACGATGCCCACATCTATCTGGCCGCCCGGATGTACGACAGCGACCCGCGCGGAATCCGTGCCAACACTCTTTATCGGGACCAGTACAGTGGTGACGACCTCATTGGCATTGTACTCGACACCTACAACGACCACGAGACGGCCGTGTCTTTCCTGGTCAACCCAGCAGGTACCCGGATCGATCGCGCCATTCTGAACGACGCGGAATCCACGGGAATCGGGTTTCCGATGAACTCCGACTGGAACACCTTCTGGGACGTAGCCACCACGCGGGATGACGAGGGGTGGTACGCCGAGATGCGTATCCCGTTCAGTAGCCTGGGGTTCCAAGACATCGACGGACAGGTCGAAATGGGGTTGATCGTGTACCGGCTCATCGCCCGAAAATGGGAACGTCACATTTACCCTGCCGTACCGCCCAACTGGGACCTGGGGTTCGTGAAGCCATCTCAAGGGCAACGCGTGACACTCCAGGGCGTACAGGCCGCCAAGCCCAAATACGTGATTCCCTATGCGCTGGCCGGGTTGGATCGCGCGTCCGTTCCGTTACCGTCATCGGGGTACACCGCGACTGAAGACGTCATTGGCGAGTTGGGAGCAGACTTCAAATATTCGCCCACGAACAACCTCGCCCTCGACCTCACGGTAAACACAGACTTCGCTCAGGTCGAGGCTGACGATCAGCAATTGAACCTCACCCGCTTCTCACTGTTCTTTCCCGAGAAGCGTCAGTTTTTTCAGGAACGCGCCAGCACGTTCGACTTCAACACCGGGGGCGTGAGTCGCCTCTTTCACTCCCGGCAAATCGGACTCGATGAAGGAGGGATCGTCCGCATCTACGGGGGTGCCCGGGCGGTCGGACGGATAGGGGGTCTCGACTACGGATTCCTCAACATGCAGACCGCCTCCAGCCAGACCCTTCCCTCGGAAAACTTTGGGGTGATCCGGGTCCGTCAGCAAGTCTTCAATTCGTTCTCGACGATGGGCCTCATAGGAACATCCCGACTCGGGACGGACGGCAACTACAACTTCGCACTCGGTTTCGACGCGGTCGTTCGACCCTTTGGCGATGAATACGTCACGTTCAAGTGGGCCGAAACATGGGACAAGGGCGATCCCACCGGGCTCAACGTCCTCGATGCCGCTCGCATCGTCGGGCAATGGGAACGCCGAAACCTGAACGGCTTCAGCTACCTGCTCAATTACACCCGTTCGGGGTCTGCCTACCTCCCCCGACTGGGGTTCGTCGTCCGTCGAGACTTCCAGCTATTTCGGAACCAGCTTCAGTATTTGTGGTTCACCAGTCCGACCTCGTTCCTGCGGACCTTCGCAGTGCACAACGACGTAGCTGCGTTCGTGCGCAACGGCGACGGCTCGACCCAGTCGGCCAACATCACACCCGGCATTTCGTTGGAGTCTAAATCAGGCCATCAACTGGGCCTCTCCATTGCAAACCTTTACGAGGGCGTGCTCGACACGTTCCGGATCTCTGGCGGGACACCCGTGCTCCCGGGCGAATATTGGTTCCACGAGGCGGTACTCGAGTTCGAGGCGTCCCGTGGTGGCAAAGTGCGCCCGAGCTTCACCGCATCCGGGGGCAGTTTCTACGATGGATGGAGGGTCGGTGCCACACTCAGGCCTGCCTGGAACCCCAACAAGCATCTAGAGCTTTCGCTCGACTACTCATTCAACGCTATCCGGTTTCCCGACCGCAACGAATCCCTCGATCAGCATCTCGTGCGCGTGCGCATCCAGGCTGCACTCAACGTACACCTGTCACTCAGCACTTTCGTGCAGTACAACAACACCCAGAACATTTTTGTCATCAACGCACGGTTGCGCTATCACTTCCGTGAGGGACAGGACTTGTGGTTGGTCTACGATGAGGGACTCAACACAGACCGCGGGATTGACCCAGGCCTCCGGTTACCGTTGTCGAACCGCCGGGCACTCCGGTTCAAATACACCCATACCTTCACGTGGTAGCGTCCGTCGACGACACGAGCGGACAGGAATAGCTATGAGATCGCTCCTACAGTTTGCCTTGATTGCCGCCACTTTCGCGATAGCAACGTCAACGGCCTATGCACAGATCGACCTGGTACCCAAGACGGCCCAGCCCACGATCTGGGAGCGGTTTACCCTTCGGGTCATCAACCAACGCGAACCTGCAACGGTCGAGGTGGTGCTCGTCGTTCCGGAGGTCGTTGCCGTGCTTGGCGTCCAAGCTCCATCGTCGGCATGGAAGTTCGAAGTCATTGCTCCAACAGACAGCACACCACAAATGATTCGCTGGACCGGCGGGAGCGTCGGCCAGGGATCCTTTGACGAGTTTGCGTTTCTGGGACGTATTCCCGGTGACGCTCGAAGCAAGGAACTCGTGTTTCCCGTTACCCTGCGGCGAGAAGATGGATCAGAGACCCAGTGGTCCAGATTGAGGGGAGAGGGGGTGGCGCCCGTCGTGCAGATCGTAGGCACCACGTCAGTCACACCTTGGGGGGCAGTTGGTCTCGCCGGAGGAGCCTTCGGAATCGCGGTAATCGCCCTGGCGCTCGCCGTATCCGCACGACAGCCTCGTTCCTAGAGCGGTCGGACTACAGGTTCAGAAACCGCCCCAGACGATTGAGGTAGTAACCCAACCCTGCCGCAGCCAACAGAAACACGGCACCCAACACCAGCGTCGCCATCCCACCCTGAGCCTCAAAGACCAAAATCGACCATGCGGCGAACCCCAGGCAAAAGAGGATTGCCATGGAGATCAGGAATCGGTGAAAAGCGATCATTAGAACTGAGAATTAAGAACTGCGAATTGAGAACTGAAAATCTCAATTCTCAACTCTAAATTCTTAATTCGTTTCACCACACGTATTCCGTCAGGGCCGCGATCACGATAATGATCGTCAACGGAAGCGGGGCAAGCACGAATATGCGCAATCGATTCCCCTCATAGCGCAAATGCATGAAGTAGAGGGCCACCATGATGGCCTTCCAGAGGGCGAGGGCCACCAGCGTCACAATTATCAATGTCTTCGACCACGGGAACCCGGCGATGAAGAGTTCGATAGCCGTGAGCACGGCCAAGCCGACGAAGATCATCAAATAGTTTGGGTGTTTGTCTCCAGCCATGTCTGCCTCCGCCCTCACACTAAATAGACGATGGTGAACAGAATGATCCATACGAGATCGACGAAATGCCAATACAGGCCGATCACCTCGACACCGCGGTGATCCGTAGCCGTGTACTTCCCCTGGAAGGCCTTGATCGTCACGTACACCATGCAGATGACACCCATGGTCACGTGAAACCCGTGAAACCCCGTCATCGTGAAGAACGTCGAACCGTAGATGTTCACGTTGGCGGGAAGGTCACCCGCCGCCGCCAGCCCGGCGAAATGGCTGCCGTCCACGTACCCAGAGGGAAGAAACCCTTCGTGTGAGAGCTGTAAATACTCGAACACCTGGACGCTCACGAACGTTGCGCCAATGAGCACCGTAGCGACAAGGAAAAGCTTGAGACCCTTCTGATTGCCGTCTTGAACGCACGCAAACGCCTTCACCATGGTCATACTACTACAGATCAGGAGGAACGTATTTACCGCTGTGACCGGGATATTCAGAATCTGGCCGGGTTCGGCAAAAGACTCGGGGCTTCCAAAGCGGAGAATGATGTACGAGCCGATCAAGGCCGTGAAAAACAAGACTTCCGACCCGAGGAACACCCACATGCCCAGCTTTTCGGAATACACGCCGGCGCCGATTTCTCGCCGGGATGGTGCCTGCATGACCGCCGTCTGTGCCTGATCCATGATCAGCTCCCCTCCCCTTCTAGCTTCCGGTCTTGCGGCAAGAAATCCTCCTCGACCAATGGCGAACTGAATTCGTACGCCCCTCGATAGACCGTCGGGGTTTCCGGGAAGTTGCCGTGCGGCGGCGGGGACGGCACCGTCCATTCCAGGCCGTTGTCGTCCCACGGGTTGTTTGGCGCCTTCTTTCCCTTGAACCAGCTAATGACAAAGTTCAGCGCGAAGATCATCTGCGCCGTCATGAGCAGAAACGCGCTGATCGAAATGAACCTGTTGGTCCCAGCCAAGGGCTGGAGAAACTCGTATTGCGACGGGTCGTAGATCCGGCGCATGTGCCCCCCGAGTCCAAGGTTGTGCATGGGCCAGAACGTCATGTTGTAGAAGAGGAACGTCAGGGCAAAATGGACGCGGCCCCAGAACTCACTCATCATGCGGCCAAACATCTTAGGGTACCAGAAGGTGATGGCCGCGAACAGGGCGAACAGACTCCCACCGAACAACACGTAATGGATGTGAGCTACGATGAAGTAGGTATCATGGATGTAGATGTCGACCGGCGTCGACGCCATGAACACTCCACTCAACCCCCCTATGACGAACATCGCGACGAACGCCACGGCGTTCAGCATCGGCACGTGGAACGTGAGGTTCCCCCGCCACATCGTGCCCATCCAGTTGAACACCTTGATCGCCGACGGCACCGCGATGAACATGGTAGAAATCATGAAGGTCATGCCCAAGGTCGGGTTCATCCCGCTCTGGAACATGTGATGCCCCCAAACGATCCAGCCCAAGAACGCGATACCGATGATCGCGTAGATCATCGAGTGGTATCCGAAAACCGGCTTTCGTGACCCGTTGGCGATCACATCCGAGACCATGCCCATCGCAGGGAGGATGAGGATGTAGACCTCAGGGTGTCCGAAGTACCAGAATAGGTGCTGCCAGAGGATCGGTTGACCGCCGTTTGCGGCGTCGAAAAAACTCGTGCCGAGCGTCTGATCAAAAAGCAACATGATCGCGGCACCCGAGAGAATCGGGATCGCCAGCACGACCAGGATGGCAGTGATGAACAGGGACCACACGGAGAGCGGGAGGCGAAACCAGGTCATGCCTGGCGCCCTCAAGTTGACCACGGTCGTGATGTAGTTGGTCGCGCCGAGGATCGACGAGAGCCCCAGTATGGCGATACTGAGGAGCCAGAGTTGCTGGCCGGTAGCGACGCCCGTCCACTGCGGATCCGAACTCAATGGCGCGTACTGTGTCCACCCAGCCGCCGAGTGCCCTCCCTCCACGAAGAACCCCGCCAGCATGATGCCCATGCCGATGAACGCGATCCAATACGACCACATGTTCAGGCGCGGGAACGCCATGTCCGGGGCGCCGATCTTGAGCGGGATGAGGTAGTTCCCGAACACACCCACGAGCAAGGGCATTATGGCAAAGAACACCATGAACGTGCCGTGCATCGTCACGAGCGAGTTATAGAACTCCGGGAGCAGTACTCCGCCTGAAACCATGGTCTCGGGCAGCAGATTGCCCAATGGCATCAAGCCTTCGGGGAACCCGAGCTGCCAACGGATCATCATCGCCATCAGCCCGCCCATGAACAGGCCCATCAAGCTGAGAAGCAGAAACTGGATGCCGATGATCTTGTGGTCGGTCGAGAAGATGTACTTCCGAACGAAAGACAGGTCGTGCTCGTGGGAGCCCGCGTGTGCCACGTCCATCGGAGGAGCAGATGTCGCCATCGTTACTCTCCCGCGGCCGCAGCCGCTGTCTGTTCTTGGGCCCACCGCGCATACTCGTCGGCGGTGTGGACCGTGATAAACGCCCGCATGCGGTAGTGCCCAAGTCCACACAATTCGGCGCAAGCGATTTCGAACCTTCCCGGTACCATGGCCTCGAACCAGACGTTGATCGTCTTGCCGGGCAGTGCGTCCTGTTTCACGCGTAGGCTCGGGACGAAAAAGGAGTGAATGACATCCTCGGTTCCGAGTCGTACTACCACCGGTTGGTCCACGGGGACATGAAGTTGGTTCCGAGTCGAAAAATCGTCGCCGGTGCCCAACTGACCATCAGCCCCGGGATACGTCGCATTCCACTCGAACTGCTTGGCGATGAGGCCCACTTCAATGGCTCCGGGCGGAACGCTGTTTCGCCCCCTAATATCCTTCCACACCCCGCCACTCATGATCCCGATGATGATCACCGTCACAGCGGGGATCGCGGTCCACACCACCTCGGCGGTCATGTTGCCGTGGGTGTAGTGTGCCTTCCGTCCTGGACGGCGCCGGTACTTGATGATGAACCACACGAGACCGCCTTCAACAATGAAGAAGGCGATCCCGGTGATCACCAGAATCATGTAGTAGAGAAAATCGATGTCACCTGCAAACGTGGAGTTCCCGGGAGGGAGGAACCAGCTCATGAATACCCCTTAGGAGGCTGAGTTAGGAGCCGAATGAGAATTCCGCTGAGGCGGCCGCGCCACCCGAAACCGTGACTTCGGCCGTTCGCGTGCCGAGCGTCTCATGCCACGCTTCGATGGTGTACGTCCCATCGGGCAGCCCGCTGATGGTGAATGAACCATCAGCCCCGGACACCGCGAAGTAGGGATGCTCGACCACCCCCACATAGGCTTTCATCCAGCCGTGCACGTCGCACTGGAGCGGCACCATGACCTCAGGGGTATTGAAGCTCCTCGTGGTCGACATTACGCGCGGTTGGCTGATGTTGAATGGCCGATTCTCGGTCGGGGCGGATTTGATGTTGTGCAACAGCGGATCACTGTTGGTGATCTCCAAATCCTGCCCTACCATAATCCCGACCACCCGCGGCGTATACAGGCACCCGTCCTGGTCGATCTTGGCGTTTTGGCTTGGCACCGGGTATGGACCCGCCGGCAGTCCACTCGTAACTCGAATGAAGACGTTGCCAAGCTTGCCGTCGGTGACGACGACCACGGGATCCACTGGCCCATCGGTGTATTTGGCCGCGCATTCCGTTTCTTCGGACATATCGATGGCAGCATTGGCCGGTGGCGTGCCCAGAAAGTTGACGACACCGGCGATGGAGCCGGTTCCGAGCGGGGCCACCGCGACGGCGTCGCCGCCACTCGAGCCACCACTACTCTCGCCACCGCCACCGCATGCTACGCTGAACAAGGCCGCTATGGCCAGAATCCGTCGCATTCTTCCTCCAAGATATTGCTGAAGTTCATTAGGTCGATTGCCGCTGCGCCCGCATGACCACAACGAGACCGAGCCCAGCGGTGAGCAATGTAGCCAGGACGGGCGCAATAAACACCCGGGGCGGGAGCGGTACGTCAAGATAGATCGCGTACCAGGCGCTGACCGCACCCCGGACCTCGTCCTCGGCATTGGTTCCATCCGCCGCGTAAAACGCCATGGGCGTCGACTCCCCGGGCGTGAAGCTGGCAGCGATACTCGGATCATTGGCCGCAAGAGACCGGGTAAACTGCACCGCCCACCGGCCATCCGCAAACACCGCGGTGTGCGTGACATCCGAACCGGCGCCGGCCGCAAAGGTCCCCAGGCCGGTGGCCGTCCCTTCCTCAATCTGGTCCGGGGCACTTTGCCAGCGGATCTGGTATACGGGGCTCTTCGCATCTCCGGCCAAGAAGAACGGTAGCTCCATCCCCTCGGGCGGTGTAACCGGGAACTGGATCGCGAGCCGATCGGGTCCCTGAGTTTCGACATGCGGCTCGTCCGGCGCCGCCATCGAGGCCACAATGCCATCGAAGAACGGCTGCCACTCGGGGTCGGGACTGGCTGATGGATCATTCCACGCCACATGAAGCGCGAGCCGCTCACCATCGTGCATTGCCTTCACGTATAGACCGTCCACAGCGTTCACGAACCACCGAGGGGCAATGGTGATTTGGCCTACCATGGGCACGTACGAATCCTCGAGTGCATCCCACATCGGATCTTCGGGCCCGTTCGGAAGTCCGGTTTCGACGAAGGCAGCCCGGATCACGTCGCGGCGCCGCGATGGCCCGTCAGTCGAGAGGCTGGCCACGTATTGGGCGACTCGCCAAAGCTGGTCTTCAGTGACGATTCCCGCGTCGATAACGTCGGAATTCGACGGCATGGGCGTACCGTCCAGGCCCGTGCGCATCCGCATGAAAATCTCCTCGGTCGAACCGCCACCGTTGAAGTTCCACGGCTCGCTCAAGTCGGCAGCACGAACTGGGATTCCCATATCGTCGGTAAGCTCGGACGCCGACGTGCCGTCACCGCGTCCCTGCGGGCCGTGGCACCGCATGCATTGCACTTCATCCTCGAAGAGTATTCGGCCTTCGGCAAGGCCATCGTCCGTCACACGTGGGGCACCGCCGATGGAGATCGGTTCGGGGTCGGCTCCATCGAAAAACCGAGAGAAGCTCTTGATGTAGGCGATCAGATCGTCGCGCTCGGACGAGTTGAACTTGTCGCGCCAACCAGGCATGGTGGTCCCCGGCATTCCCTCATCGATCACTTTCCGAAGATCTTCATCGGTTGGGAGTTCGCCGCTGGCCGTCGTCCGAATCTGGTACAGGGCCATCGTAAAGTCGCGGGGCCTGGGAATCATCCAATCAGCCGCGTCTCCGTCGCCCTTGCCCGTGAGTCCGTGGCACCCAGCGCACCACCTTTCGTAGAGCACGGTGCCATTCTCGAGATTCTGGGCCAACAGTCGGGAAGACGGGAAGGCGGGAAAGGCGGGAAGGCACAGAGACAGTGTCAAGAATCCGGCAGCAATCCCCAATCTCCGATCGCAGTTACTCATGGGACTCTCCTTCTTCTTCCCACGTCCTGGGCTCGAGCCCCGCCTGTTCGTATAGGAAAATGATGACCTCCCAAATCTCATCTTCGGTGAGGAAGTCTTCCCACACGGGCATCGCCGAGTTCCACGGCGTACCCTCCCGCGGAAGACCCGGACCACCTTTGGCAATGCGCCAAAAGAGGAAGCTCTCCTGCAACATGTCGATCGTACCGGCCTGGTGAAATGCCAACGGGGTTGGGTTGTATCCATGGCCGAAGTGGCCGCGCCCGTCGATCAGATCACCGTGACACGGTAAACAGTTCCGGTCGTAGGTCCGCTTGCCGTTCTCGTAGTGCTCCTCGAGTGACCCACTCGACCGCAGCGGATTCTGGAGCCCCGCGAGTGCCATCGTCTGCCCTCGGAACGTGATCGAACTTGGCGGGGCCGGGTGGATCGAGCGCAACTGCACTAGGGACCCGACCGTGGGTCGTGCCTGTTGGAACGCGAGGAATCCAACGAATAGCGGAATCGCCGTCATCAGTGCGCCGCGCATCAACTTCTTGTCAGGGTCAACTAGTGTGGCGTTGATCGGTGCTTTGAACTGCACCCAGCGTTTCTCGTTTTCGCTGACGTACACGAGGATGCCTACCGCCGCGATGAGGGTGTACTGCAAAACGACGCTGGCCGGTACGGGAGCGCTGCCGGGAAACAGCGGGATGATGAACTCGAAGAACACCCACGAGGCGATCAGCAAGAGGATCGCCTGGCCAAATGGATTCTTGATCATTTGCGCGCCACCAGAAATTGGACGATGATTTCCAACTGCGCTGCCGACAGCGATTCCCCAAACGTCTTTGGCATCATGCCGGCGAACGCTTCGGACCCTTCCGCAATTTCCGCATCTGGGTCGAGGATACCGCTACGGATGCGATCGGCGTCGATCCGGGAACCCATGCCATCGAACGAGGGCCCTATTGGGGCGCCGGCCCCATCTATCTGATGGCACCCTATGCACGCGTTTTCGGTCAACAGTTGCATCGGGTCGGTCGTCGCGGTCATCGTCGTCTCGCTGCCGCCGGCGGGTGTAGCACCGCCGGTCTCGCCACTGCCAGATCCTATGTCGTCAGCCGTCACCGTGACCTCACCACCCAGCGATTGGAGATACGCAATGACCGCCCAGATCTGGTCGCTAGAAAGTTGACGCCGGGCGTCGGGCATGATCGGTGGGAAGTCGTCCACGACATACCCGATGGGATCTGTCAACGACTCGTACAGATAGGCCTTGCAGTCTTGGCCACGCGTTCCGCACCGAGCGCCGATCGTCCCCTCCCCATTATGATCGGTTCGCAGATTGGGTGCCCGCGTCCCGAGCCCATGGCAACTGGTGCATCCAGCCCCACCCGTGAAGAGATCACCGCCGGCCTGTATCAAGATCTCCGGGGTGACGCCCGCACTGAGATCGAGCGTCTCCGGAACTTCCGATTCGAGTTGCGGAATGACATGCGCGATAAACGTGTAAAACGCGATCGTGGCAAGCCCGACGGCGAGTACCTTGAGGTTAGTCATCCACATGGCATCAACCTCCCGCAGTGGACTGGGGAGCATTCTTGCTAACCGCACTTTCGGCGAGTCCCCCGAGCCAGAAGATGAACGCTACCAATCCTAGAAAGATGATGACGGTGATACTGATCATGTTGGCGGCGTACCCCAACGCCGGGGTAGCGGCCTGATCGCTGGTGTCTCGCATGACCTCCCACACATGCCAGTGCTGCCGGATGCCACTTCGAGCAAATCCCATGAGGCCCATGAGCCAGGTGAACGTGACCGCAAGCACGAAGATCGCGTACTGTGATCGGTCAGGCATCTCCCCCCACCTGATCTCCCCGTGAGACTTGGAGCCGCGCATCAGAAAGATGTCGATGGTCCAAACGCCGACGATGCATGCAATGACGGCAAACACCTGGTAGACACTGAATCCAATCCGCGTGATCGTCGGCACAAAGTATCCGTAAATTCCCAGCCACAGTACGACGGCAGACGACATAACGAACATCGCGGCCTGCGTCATCGTCCCAGTCTTGGCCCAGGTAACCGTCAGTATTCGATTACCCCTTCGATACAGCAGGAAGGAAAGGAACGTGGTGAGGATCATGAAATTGACCGCGGTGTTCTTGCCACTCATCAGGCCGAGCACACCTAAGAATGGGTGTCGGTTTCCACCCATGGCCGCAAATTCGTCGCGACTCGCAATCATCGTGTTCGGCGTCCCCCAAACGATCCAACAGATAACGAGAACGAGGAGCATCCATTTCGTGTAGGGAAGGAATCGTTCTGCCCCTGGGATACGCGCCATTCCCGTCCAGAGGTAATAGTTAGCCGAGAGAAACAGTACGCCGATGAGGATGGCCTGGACTATCCACAACCAGCTCATGAACCCACCCATCATCGTGATGCCCATCTGCTGGTTGTACTCGTAGATCTCACGGCCCAACCAGTACCCGGCAAAAGGCAGCACTACGAATGTCGCGATTGCAATGAAAGTCCCGACGTACCCCATCCAATCGTAGTGGGCTTTTTCTTCCGGCGTCTTCGCCGCCAGGAAGCGATACGCCGCATAGGCAGCCACGATCGACCCACCGAAGACGGCGTTGGCAATCAGGCGGTGGATGTTGATCGGCATCCAAGTCGCATTCGCGATGGCATTCCACATGGTGACGCCTTCGGGCAAACCCTCAGCGACCGTCGTGCCCTCGGGAGGCGACATCATGTAGGTGAGCCATCCGTTCGCGATGACCATCACGATCGTGCCCCAAACATTCAGCATCAACCCGAGACCCCAATGACCCCACTTGGCGCGGCCTTCCTTCCACCGCTCCCACCCGTAGTAGTACAGGTATAGCGTAAACGACTCGATGAAGAACAACCCCGCGTAAATCCACATCGACATCGAGAAGATGTCGGCCATGTGTCCCCAAAACGCCGGGTAGAGCGTCGTCAGCAGGAAGAGCAACATGCCGCCCCAGAGTGCTGTCGCGCTGTAGGCAAACACCAGCAGTCGCGTAAACTCCTTCGACAGCTTGTCGTAGCGCGAATCCTTCCCGACGATCCCGATAAGCTCGGTAATGACTGCGAACATGGGCACGCCGAGCACGAACGCGGCGAACATGAGGTGGACCTCGGCGGCGATCCACACTGCACCTCGCGCCCCAATGCCGGGAAACTCTCCGTAGGCTCTGCCGGCATCAGCGGCGGTTTGGAGTAAGGCGAGCAGGCTAGTCGTCATGGCGCATAAAGAAGGGGAGACGTTTGGAGAAGTCGACGGGCATGTTTTTTCGTACTTCCTTTAAGAGCTCGGCAGTAACGATCTGATATCCCTCACGCCGCGCGTACGCTTCGACGCGCTCCACCACCACCCCACGTACGAACGACGGGATGCGGCGCATTCGCGCTTCTGCGTCCGGAGCCCACGTCATCGCGGCCTTGGGTGCTTGTCCATACCTCACCGACGGCGCTTCAACGAGGGCCCGGCTCCCATCGGGCTCATAGACGCATCCGGGGTCGCTAGCCATATGGTTCCCTGTTTCGGCGTACGCCCGTGCCCGGCACCCACCGCAGGTCACGCGGTATTCGCACTGCCCACAATGGCCTTCGGGCCGCTGACTACGCAGATCTCGGAATAGCTCGGAGTCGTTCCACACCTCGGCGAACGCAGATTGGCGCAGATCGCCCGCCACCTTCGGCATATAAGGACACGCCGTGAGCTTCCCATCAGGGGTCACCCGACAATAATGCACGCCGCATGGGCATCGGGTCGGGTACTTGAGAATGGGTGAATCGGGTACGCGTTCGCGCACGAGACGCATGAATTGTGGTGCGCATTTCGATCGCACCATCATCCGGCCCATGTACTCCGCATGCAAATCCACCAACTCGACCAAGAGGGTCTCGACTTCATCGGGCGAGAGCGAGTGCATCCCGGCCCCCCGTCCGGTCGTCACCAGGAAGTACGCGTTGAACGCCACTGCGCCCTTCTCTGCCGCCCACGCCACCAGACTCGCCAGTTCGGCGCGATTTCCCTTGGTCAAGGTGGTCTGGATCACGAAGTCCATCTCGAGGTCACGAAGCCGGTCGATGGCAGCTAGCGTCTCACCCAACGAGCCGTGGCCCCGACGAAACCGATCGTGGTACGTGGGATCCAGAGACTCCACGCTGACCGCCACGCCAGTGACGCCGGCAGCCTCCAACGCGCGGATACGACTTTCCGTCAACAAAGTCCCGTTGGTGCCAACGACGACCGTCGCGCCTTTGTCGACCGCATACCGCGCGATGTCATCCAAATCGTCGCGGAGAAGCGGTTCACCGCCTGACAGGATGAACAGTGGCGCCGGATTGAGTTCGAGAATCTGATCGGTAATGCGGAAGACCTCGTCCGTCGTCAGCTCGCCGTCTGCAGATTCGCTGGGACCAGCCGCGATGTAGCAGTGCGCGCATTCCAGGTTGCATCGCTTGGTAAGATTCCACGCTACCACGTGCGGCACATGGTCGCCGGTGTCACCGCTTTGGAGCGGCGCTTCACCCAGTAAGGCACGGGGTGCTACTTGCAACGATTCCGCCGTCCTACGCGTTGGTGTCCGTGGCCATGAACTTCTCGACCGCCGCCTTCGCATCCGCGGCCGATACCGTCTTCATATCGACCGGACACTTGTCCATCTCCTCCTCGATGTCGCGAATGGGGCATCGCGTCACACCTGAGGCCTTCGCCTCTTCGATGAACTTGCGCATGTCGGGCGAGAGAGCATCGCCGCCCTCGGCTTCGGCACGGATCTGCTTGGCGCGAAGCTCTCGGAACATGCCCATCATGGTCTCGGCATCGAACTCGTCGGCCGCGATCATAGCCTGTTTGTTCTCGTCCATGACCGTCGTCGTGATCCGCCAGTGCTCGTTTGCCACCGCGAACTTTTCGACCGTGTTCCGTGCCAGCGGCCTGGCAATGAGTGGCACCACCCGCAAGCGGTCAAAGGCCTCGACCGTCCAGACGCGAGGATCGGTGGCATTGCGCTCGCGTTCCATAGCGTGATATGGCGGCACCGGGCATTTGGCGTCGACCATGCGACCCTGAGCTTCCGGGTCGCTTTCGCTTCCCATCACGACAGTCTTGGCCATCTGCTCTTCGGCTTTGACCTCGGCACGCGCCACTTCTTCCGCGCTTCCGATTCCCATGATCAACTGCATATGCGTCGGCAGGAGCTTAGAGATTGCCTGGTCGAGCCACTTGGTCGTCACCGTATCGCTACCGCGCTCCATGACGAACTCTTCGACGGCGCGCCGCGCAATGCCCTGGGCAAATGGCGGGACACGAAGAATCCGGACCTCCGCGTCGGGCGCCCAGTCGAGACCGGCCTCACCGTCTTCCTCGATCCACGGAATGTCTTCCGGCTCGATGCCGATCGAACTGGTGAGGAGCGTGTTGCACGACGCCAATCGCACGAGGTTCTCGACCTGCGAGCCCATTTCGGTTCCGTCGATACGGTGGGCACCATGTCGCCCCACGACCAGCAATGACGGCTGGATCTCTTCGACCCATTGCATCACGACCTGGAACGGCTTCCCTACCAGGACCTGGACTTCCAACTCCACCCCTGGGAACTCCTGCGCCATCACTTCCGCACGTTTGAGGTTGGCCTGGCAGAGTTTGAGCAAACCCTTGTCGATGATGTTGTTGTGCAGCTCCTCCTGTTCCTCGAACTTGAAAACCTTCGAGGCCCGCACCGACAACACGTCCTTGATGTTGTTGAACACGGCGTGGTGGTATTCGACGTCAAATGCCGAGCAGACGTACAGCTTCGCCCCAAAATCGCGGGCCATCTCGAGTGCGACGCGCATTGCCTTGTAGCTGTACGCCGACCCGTCGATACAGACCATGAAACGACCGCCGGCCAACGTGGAGTCGTCGCGGATGACCATGGTGTCCTTCTCGACACCACGCACCACGCGACCCACCACCCCGCCCAGTTGCGAGTAGGGCTGCCGGCCAATGCCATGGGCCCCGATTACGACGAGGTCGTACTCTCGGCCGGATTTGCCGGCCAGCTTGTCCTCTTCGGCAGACTCGTCTTCCGCCACGATGCGCCCGTCAGCGCCCAGCTGCACATCACTGCGCTGTCGCTCCCCACCATCGTAGTTTGCCGCGATGTTCGGATCGAACCCGATCAGGCTCGGCAACGTCCCCTCACCATGGTTCGCTTCCCGAACGAGTTCCTCGTAATTAATGCCCTCCAGGAGTTGCCGGCGGAGCGAAACCTCTGCGGCTTCACAACGCTTTTCGACCTGGTCCAAGAACGAATCCGAGATGAGCTGCAGGCCCTTCTCGATCAGCTTATCATGGATTCTCCGTTGACGCTTGATCTCTTGGGTGGTCTGGAACTGGGCCGGGAGCCCGGTTTCCAATTGCCGGAATCGGATGTCGTGGAGGCGAGCCGCGTAGACATGGTTACCGGTAATGCGACCATTCCATTTCTGGCAGAGTTCGATGGCTCGGTCTATGGCCCAATCGGAATGCTGTGAGTTGTCTACAGGAACGAATACTTCGCGATAGGGAACTGCCTGACCGTTGTCAGACGCTCGCATGTATCCTCCCGTGCCTACTGACACGTTAAGAGCGATGTGGTGATTCCCAGGAATCTGCGGACGATGGGATGGGCGATAATGAGACCCCGCCCCGGTGGTGTCAAGGGACGATTTGCTGCCCTTCCCCATCAAAGATCATGAGGGCGTCCACTGGGCAAACGTCACAGGCCTCTCGGAGCTTGGCGGCGTCCACTGCTCCGGGGTCGAGGAAGATCGCAATGCCTTCACTATCGAGGTCGAAGCCGTCCGGCGCCGCCTCCACACAATCTCCGAAACCGACGCAAAGTGTGCGGTCGATACGGACCATCCACCCGTGCGCCTCGCGTTCGTCTATGTCCTGCACCCTACATTTCCTCCAAGCCAAGGTCGACGCGCGCCTCGTCCATCACCTTTGGAGTAATCTCGGTGAGACCCCGTTCCATCGCCCAGTCATTGTAGATCTTCATCACCATCCCGCGAACGAAGCTGGGGACTCGATCGAGACGGTCACGACTCTCAGCGGTCCAGGTCGGGCGGTTGACCTTGGCGCCAAGCTTGGCCTCGGCCCCTTCCATCTCGGCGCGGACCAGTTCCATCGGGTCTCGGTCCAGCGTATCTCCTCCGATTTTGACGCCCAATGAACCGACGAGTTGTGTTTCCATCGGGTTGGCGAGCATCGCAATTTGGCGGCCGCAGGTGGGGCATGAGTATGCTGCCGCGAAGGTCCCATCGCCGGGTTCCTGTCGATCGATGAACTTCATTTGCTCGTCGCAATCGATACACAGAAATTTCACGCGAGCACCCGAAAGACCTGTTGCAGCAGATCCTCAGAGTCGTCGATGACGTCTCGAGGTGCCCGCTCGGGCCGGAGCGGCAGTCGCCCCAACAAAGGGATGTCGAACTCCTCGGCAAGGGCGTCTCCCGCAATCCCTTCGAAAAGTGGTCGCGGCTCTTCAGAGCCCTCCCCCAAGTACGAGCTCATGTTCTCGATGATCCCGCCCAGAGGCATTCCCGCATCGCGGGCCACGCGAATCGCCCGCGCGACAGACCGACGCGATTCTTCCGTAGGAATGGTCACGGCGAATCCCACGGCTACCGAAGGAACGAGCATCATTAGGTCCTTCGCTGCCTCCGCCCCTGGTGGCAGATCCACGATCAAGAGGTCGAGTGCCCCCCATTCGACATCCGCCAAGAACTCACGCAGCATGCCCACCTCGAGTGCACCACGCCAGACGAACTCCTCGGATGACAAGGCCGATTTCCACCGGAGCGGCGCATCCTCATCCAGAATGAGATCGGACGACACCACCTTGACTCCCAGATCGCCGACCGCCGGCAATAGCGCCACGTCGGTCATCTCGAGCGCACCCGAGTTCAACAACCGACCCACAGTCGGGCTATTGAGATCGGCATCTAACACCCCAACGGCCCGGCCTTCCGCGCTGGCCGCTACGGCGAGCAGCGACGAGACGTAGCTCTTCCCGACCCCACCCTTTCCGCTCATCACGGCCACGACCTGCCCAATCGAGGCGAGCCGATCGGCCACGCGCTTGCGCTGCTCGGCGACTTGGTCGCCCAGGTGAGAACGGTCGTCACCCTTGACGTCGTGATAGGTGCGATAACTCACAGGTCCCAACCAGCTCGCGCCAGCATCCAGAGGTTGATGACCACCACCACGATGGCCGTGAGGTACATGGACGAAACGAAACGCGCCGCCTCGCCCGCAAAGAAGGCACCGCTGATCAGTGATGGCAGCCTGAGGGAATGCACGGCCCAGACCAGGCGGGTGATCCACACATTCTGCAGCGAATAGATCGACCACACGATCAGAGCGGCCAACCCACCTCCGAGAAGGAGATACATCACCGGAGGCCCGAAGCGATCGGTGAGAGCACCGGTGCGCAACATCGCATAAGCGCCGGCCTCGAGGAGGATCGCGACGTGCAGGTAGGCAAACGCAGCCTGTCGAAACTTGCGGGTTCGGGCCTCGGGCCAGACGTGGCGCCATCGAGTCCCCGTTCGATCCATGATCAGTATGGGACGGTTGACGGTTGACGGCTGACGATGGACGTCCGGATCATGTGACTGTGCCTGGCCTCCGAATTAGCTTCAGGCCCACAATGACCATGGACCCAAGCGTAGAAGGTAGCCGCCCGGCCTCGCCAGTGGCCAACCTCGTTCTTGGAACCGTGCTAGTCTTGTTCGTTCTCTTGCTCGGGCTGCTCGCCGCTGGAGCATTGACCCGTCGGGAGGCCGCCGAGTTCGCACCGACTCCCATCGAAGTGCTACCAGAGGCTACGAGCCTGGTGCTGGACACGATCACCATCGATGCACGTAGCGAGCGGGAGTGGCGATGGTTCAGTTTTGGGACGCGGAGCGTGGTGGCGAGTCCAACCGCCGGATGGGATCTCGGATTTCGCCGTTTCAATGTGGTAGCCGCGGGCGGGGCCATCGACCTCGGCCGCGTACCGTTCGAGGACCTCACTGAAGCACCAGCGGTTGGTTATTCAGCAACCGAGTTCGGATCGGACACCACGTCGGCCGTTTTCGAGGATTGGTACAAGTACAACTTCCTGTCACACCTACTGGAGCCACAGCAACATACGTTCGTGGTGGAAACCCGAAACGGGGGACACGCGAAGATCGTCGTTCTCAGCTACTACTGCCCGAAACTCGAAGGCGGGTGCGTGACGTTCGTGTACGCTTATCAGCCAGACGGGTCGCGGCGGTTTTCTCCGTAGCGGCCGCTCACTCCCCGTCCATTGTCTCGCCGAGGGGATGTTCGTGGAGGGCTTCGGCGATATGTGGATGCGCCTTCCACAAGTAGTACCCCATGCCGACGGCCGCTATCAGATTGCCGATGGCCACGTTGGTCCAAGCCAACGCTCCAAGTAACGGGCGAGCCGCCAACATGAGACCGATGTAGAACCCGATTTCGAAGATCGCGAAGAACACGACGACGAAGAACAAGGTCGTCGGCCACTTGTCGACCATAAACGCCAATGCCGCCGCAGCGATGCCCACGATCCCAAAGGCCAAGACGTGGACCGCGGTGTACGCGATCACCGAGGGGAACGTCACCTCGACGTTCGTTGCGTCCCGCAACCCCCAAAAGACTGCCTGCCCCAAGACACTGGGCGTGAAGAAGGCCGAACCCGCAATGAGATCGACGATGAAAAACCACACCGCGACCGCAGCAGCGCCAATGACCCCGGCGATGAACCCTTCACGAAGCAGGCGTCCAAAATTCATGCGGGACCTCAGGAGGTTGGAGGAAGACGGACAGCAACCGAAGCGCCATCAAGACCAACGCTGCCGCAATGAAATACCGAACGACACGTTCGCCGCCCTTGACGGAGATGTGCGTCGATACGAGCGCCCCTGCCGACGTCCCGAGTCCCAGAATAAACCCCGTCGCCCAATCAACATTGCCGGAAAAGGCGAACACCGCGATCGTGGGGATCATGTACAGGCCAACGATCAGCACCTTGTACATGTTGACCCAAACGAGCGTGACGCCGAGCAACTGGTACAGCACGGCAATCAGGAGCAGCCCCACGCCGGCCTGAATGAAGCCGCCGTAGAATCCAATGCCGACCAGCGCTACATATGCCCAACGTCGTTTCGTGGCCGATGGTGCCCGACCGGATTGGGCCGACGGCGGCCGCAACATGGCTATGACAGTGACGATCAGCACACCGGCGAGGATTGCCCGAAACACATCATCGGATACACGGATCGCCACGAACGCGCCCACGATTGCGCCGGGAAGGGTTGCCAGAGCCAATGTAGCACCGGCCTTGGGATCCCAGATCTGCTTGCGACGGAACCCCTCGACCGCCGCAATGTTCTGCATGATCAACGCGACGCGGTTGGTCCCGTTGGCCAGGGGAGCTGGGAGACCCATGAACATGAGTATCGGCAACGTTACGAGCGATCCACCCGCCGCCATCACGTTGATAATACCGGCGAAGAACCCCGCACCGAAGATGAGGGCGTAAAAGCTCAAAGAGGCGTGACCCCAGCGTATCGAACACCGGCTAGGTAGGCCATGTCACGATTCCACGTCGTGAGGTCGTTCGGGGACATCTCGCTCAGATGCTCATGACCACAGGCGCGCGCCAGAATCTTCATGAGGTCAAGCGTGGCTTCGAGGAAGTTGTGCAACTGCCTGGCGGATTGATCGATGATCAAACGCGCTCGCAGGGGTTCACGTTGGGTTGCGATACCCACGGGACAAGCATTCGTATGACACGCGCGCATGCCTATACACCCGATGGCCTGGATTGCGGAATTGGAGATCGCGACGCCATCCGCGCCCAGTGCCAACGCCTTGATGAAATCGGATTCGGTCCTTAGGCCACCGGTGATAATCAGGGTGACGTCCTTCGCACCAACGGCATCGAGGTGCGCCCGTGCCCGCGCTAGGGCCGGTATCGTCGGCACGGAAATGTTGTTCTTGAAGATTTCCGGCGCCGCACCCGTCCCACCACCTCGACCATCGAGAATGATGTAATCCACACCCACATCGAGCGCGAAATCGATGTCGTCTTCGATGTGCTGGGCGGAGATCTTGAAGCCAACCGGAATGCCTCCGCTGACTTCACGAACCTCGGTCGCAATCTCGCGGAAATCATGCGCTGTGGTGAGGTCGGGAAACGTCGACGGACTAATCGCGGGCTCGCCAGGCTTCAACCCCCGGACCTCCGCGATCTTGCCCTGCACCTTGGCCCCGGGAAGATGGCCTCCGGTGCCTGTCTTCGCTCCCTGTCCACCCTTGAAATGGAACGCCTGGACGCCCCGTACCTTTTCGATGTCCCACCCAAACCGGGCCGACGCAAGTTCGTAAAAGTACCGCGAGTTGGCGGCCTGTTCCTCGGGCAACATGCCGCCCTCACCGGAACAAATTCCCGTTCCCGACAGCTCCGCCCCCTTCGCCAACGCCACCTTGGCTTCCTCGCTGAGGGCGCCAAAACTCATGTCGCTCACGAAGATCGGCATGCGCAACGCAAGAGGCTTGCGCGCCTTGGGACCAATGACGAATTCCGTTCCCACCTCGGCATCGTCGAGCAACGGCTTCGTTGCGAGCTGCGCCGTCACCAACTGGATGGCATCCCAATGCGGCAGGTCACGGCGCGCGATACCCATGGCCGACACGCGGCCGTGGTGCCCCAGGTTCGATAACCCATCGCGCGCAAGCTCTTGGATGTAGCCATTCTGTTCTTCTTCGGGCGTGCCGTGAATGTCCGCGTAAAGCCCAAGGTATTGCTCGCGCTGGTACGGTTGCGGATGTTGGTCCGCCCACGCGCGAATCTCATCGCCATCGACCAACACGGCATCCTGATCTTCATCGATCCACGCGGTGAACCTGGTCAAGGCCTCGGCATTGTTGTATTCGCTCACACCAGTGTCGAGCCGATAGTCCCAGTTGTGCACGTCACAGACCAAGTTCTCGCCGTCGACATGCCCGTCCGATAACAGCGCGCCACGATGGAGGCATCGCCCGTACATGACCGAGACCTTGTCGTCGAATCGAACGACGACGAGATCGACGTCATTGACGAGGGCGTAGGCGGGTTGGCGGTCTTGCAGCTGGCTCCACGTTGCGACTTGTGTCGCGGTGCCGGGAGGGAGCGAAACGGTCATGGTGAGTCCCCTGTCAGGTCGATGGTCGATGGTCGATGGTCGATAGTGGATCCTCGATCAACGATAAACAAGTACGCGACCTACCTGGGACAGAGCACAAGAGCGGCCGGCTCGTACTCACCCGCCGCTCATGCTATCGACCATCGGCAATCGGCCATCGGCCGCAGTTTACAAATCCATCTTCCGATACCAGAGGTAGGATCCCACTAAAAACACCGCAATCCAACCGAGGCCGGCAGAGTAGAGGAGCGCTGGATCCCAGATCTCCGGAGGGGTCCGCTCGGCATCCACCGCACGTTGTACCGCAGCGTCGAACGCCACCGGATCGTATTGGATCCACCCGAAGAACGCACCTGCGACGTTGAACGGCACGAGTTTCGCGACCGTTTCGAAGTTGAAGCGCATGAGAATCCCCATGATCAACTGCTCCAACAGCATGTAGACGAAGAAGAGGCCCATAGCCGGACCCGCATTGCGCACCGCCATGGCGAGCAAGAACGCGAGGCTTATGTAGATGAGCACGCCGATCGACACGCTGGCAACGGCAACGAACCATGTCGCACTCAACATCGGTTCGGTCGACGCCGCTGGGTCGGTCCCGAGAAACGCCAAGAACCCTGCAAACCCGATACGCGATCCGTAAAACAATACCAGCACTGATGGCACCAAAAGCAGTTTTCCCACGAACCATTGGTCCTTCGAGAGACCGTCGATCACGTTCTGCCGGCTCGTACGCCACTGAAATTCTGCTGCCACGAGCAGTATCACGAGCACTGCCGCAAATATGCTCTGGATTTGCCCATCCGACGCAAGGATGTCAGGCCATTCGTCCGGTAGGCCGAAATAGGAATCGGGATTCCCTCGAGCTTCGAAGTACTTTGATCCGTACTCCATGAAAACGAAGAACGAAAAGAAGAGGAAGGTGACCCATACGGCGAAGCGTTTGTACGCCTTGATCAATTCGTTCTTGTAGATGACCCAGATCATCATGCCACCTGCCCCATCCCGTGTTCCCCACCCCCCGTGACCTCCATGAACACATCCTCGAGTGACCGCTGCTGCAGCTTGAGTTCGGACACGTAGATGCCCTGCTCGGCAAGGTAGCGATTCAACGTTGCAAGATCATCGGTCGCCAATTCCGCTACGATATATTCTTCGCGCTGCTTGACCCAGTGGGTCTCCGGGTAGGCTACGACCGCCTGCTGCAGCGCGTTCATGTCCGCGGCCTTGAGAGCAGCCATGGGCGCGCCGCTCGTGACGTCCGAGACCGCGCCTTGCTGCAACAAGCGACCCTCTTTGATGATGGCCACGTGCGTGCACGTGCGCTCGACCTCCCACAACAGGTGGCTCGACAAAAAAATCGTCGTACCACGATCGGCGAGACGGCCGATGATCTCGCGAATCTCTCGCATGCCATCCGGATCGAGTCCGTTGCCGGGCTCGTCGAGAATGACAAGCTCGGGATTGCCCAACAGCGTGGCCGCGACCGCCAGCCGCTGCTTCATGCCCAGAGAATACGTTCGGAACAAACCCTTCTTGCGCTTCGCCATCCCGACAATCTCCAGGGCCTCGTCAACCTCCTTCCGCGACTTGCGTTTGATGTTTGCAACGATCTTGAGGTTGTCGAGACCCGACATGTAGGGATAGAAGTTGGGGTACTCCAGCGTCCCACCTATTCGCCGACGAGCTTCGTGCAACTCGCGCGGTGTACTGCCGCCGAACAGCCGAAAGTGCCCCGCAGACGGCGATATGATGCCTACCAACATCCCGATCGTCGTGGTCTTCCCACTCCCATTGGGGCCGAGGAACCCGAATACCTGGCCCTGTTCGACCGAGAAGGAGATCTGGTCCACGGCTATCGTCTTCCGATAGCGTTTGGAAAGATCTGTGGTTTCGATGACGGGCATGGTGGGTCCTGGTTGGGTCGGAGTTACAGACGGATAAAGATGGTTCGGAGTTTCAGGGGTGCAGGGTGTAGGGGACACGGAATCGATCCCGCATCCTACATCCTCTCACGCCGCCACCTCATGCCCTGGCCCAGCTCCCCTCGGCACCCTGATCTCTTCCACGAACTGCTGCACATGTATCGGTGGCGGCGGAGTAACCAGCGAAACACCGACTGCTACCGCGAAGTTGATCATCATGCCGATGGTGCCTATGCCTTCCGGCGAAATACCGAACCACCAGTGCTCGGCTGTATTCAGCTCCGGGTGTGCGAATTTGAAGTACACGATGTACCACGCCGTGAACGTCAGACCGACGATCATGCCCGCAATCGCCCCATACTTGTTCGTCCCCTTGGTGAAGATCCCGAGAATGATGGCCGGGAAGAACGACGCTGCCGCCAAGCCAAACGCAAACGCTACGACTTGAGCAACGAACCCCGGTGGATGGATGCCGAAGTAGCCCGCCACGAGAACTGCCGCCCCCGCCGCGATGCGCGCGGTGAGGAGTTCTCCTTTTTCCGTGATTGACGGCCGTATGGTCTTCTTCAGGAGGTCGTGGGCGATGGAGGTCGAGATCACCAACAGGAGGCCCGCCGCCGTTGACAGTGCCGCCGCAAGCCCTCCAGCGGCCACCAACCCCACCACCCAATTGGGCAACCGAGCGATCTCGGGATTGGCCAGCACCATGATGTCGTTGTCGATCGTGAGTTCGTTAGGTGTTGTCGAGGCAGGTCCCGTGTTCTGGATGAGCCCATCACCATTCAGGTCCTCGAACCTCAGCAACCCCGTCGCTTCCCAGTTCGTGAACCACTCGGGTACACTGGCATATGGTGTGTCGGTGACCGTGTCGAGAAGATTCGTGCGCGCGAAGGCCGCCACTGCGGGCGCGGTCGTATACAACAACGCGATGAACAACAGTGCCCACCCCGCAGAGCTTCGGGCCTGACGAACCTTGGGCACCGTGAAGAATCGCACGATCACGTGCGGCAGGCCGGCCGTACCGACCATCAACGCCGCGGTAATGAACAGCATGTCGAGAGTGCTCTTCCGGCCGTCCGTGTACGCACCGAATCCCAACTCATTGGTCAATCCGTCCAGTCGATCG
>JBDHLU010000022.1:0-28193 GCA_039656555.1 Gemmatimonadota bacterium
ACGATCGTCGCCCACCCGGACTCTGGTGCCCAGTCCGTTGGCGCCGTTTGACCGAGAATTGACAATTCCCCCGACTTGAACGTCCCAACCAGGATCCCGTAATTCATGTTGCCGTCATCACCACCAAACGCACTCAGCGGAACACGAATCGTAATGGTCCGGCCGGAGAACGCGGCCGCGGCACGGAACACGGTGGACCCGCTCGGCAAGACGCTGACCTGATGGCGCCCATTCTGGAGTTGAATGATGATCCGGTACTCGATCCCCATTCCCGTAGTGGTACTGCCCGGGCGCACATCGATGATTGGCGAGCGGCCTGTGTTTGGATCTTGATCGATATCGATCTCGATGAACCCACGTACGGCGTTCGGGCCGCCGACCGCGCTCGAGTTGGCGGTTTGATTGAACCGCATATGGAACACCACCATGCCATCGATCACAAACCCCTGATAGGCAATGAGGTCCGGCGGCACACCGCCTTCTCCTGGCACACGATCGCCCACGGGATCGGCAATCGGATTCACGCCAATGACCGAGAATTCGACTGGAGGCCGATCGGCTACGGTGACAGCGACGAGATTGTCAACGACCGTCGGACCCACCGTCAACGTCGTTGTTGTCAACCCCATCGAATCCGTGGTCGATACCATATCGGAGATCGATCCACCACCAGCCGTTACAGCCCACGACACGGCGACGCCGGGGATCGGGTTGGAAAGGGAATCGTAGACGCCCACGACAAGGGGATCGGCATCGGTCCCCACTTCAGCCGATCCGAGATGCCCATTGACCGGAAGCACGATGTTCGGGAGGCCCAGAGCGGCGAATGCCCTGAACAACTCGCTCCGGATTCCCTCGATCGGCAACTGCGCATCGTTGACCACCGTCACGCTGGTGAGCTGTTCGCCAAGTAGGGCCCCCAGCGACCAATAGAACTCCCCCTCCCCTAACGCATCCGTCGTATCGACGAAATCAGTAAGTGGAACGCCCGTCGCGGTTCGCATAATCCGTCCAGCGGCACCGATCGTCAGCACGTGCACGAACATCCCTGGTATGCCACCGCCTTGGTCGTCGACGACCCGGAACCGGACTGGCGAAGGAAGCACTGTCCCGGCCTGAGTCGTCTGGTCGTTCCCAGACACGATCTCGATCCGAATCACTGAGTCGCCCCCGCACGCCAAAACCAACATCGAAATCGCGACCATCAAGGCGGCCGCATCTCGCCATCCTCTTTTGACCCTTTTGACGTTTTTCACTGTCTGCCTCGCAAATGTCTCAAATCGCATTCGAAAAGTCGCCCCGAGCGCCCCCAGATTCCAGGGCCTCAAAACAGTTTGGAAAATTATGACCTTGACGTGGCCCCATGGCAACCACATGTTTTAACATCCAACTGGTTGGTTGAATGAATGATCACCGCCGCAAGTCTAAGGAATTCATAGCGAAAGCAGCTCAAGCTGAATTCGCCGAACATGGCTTTAGCGGCGCCCGCACTGACCGAATCGCGCGCCTCGCTGGGGTCAACAAGCAGCTCATCTACTACTATTACGGTTCAAAGTCCAAACTGTTTGAGGCCATGGCCCGGTTGGCCGCCCAGGGCCTGTCTTTGCAGAACCTGCCGGCGTCCAATCAGGGCTCTGTCACTGAAAAACTCCGCACCCATCTAGAGTCCCTTTTCGACGGACTGCGAGCCCGGCCAGATTTCGCTTCGATCTTGATCGGGGGGATACGAGAAGATGCAAATGAAACAGCCGAAGAATGGGGCCGCCAAACCGTCAACACGATCGCTTCCACGATCTCTGAAGGACAGGGACTCGGGTTCTTCCGGGATGACGCAGATCCACAGTTAGCGGCGCGCCAAGCGGTTACGCTCATACTCGGATATTCCGCACTTGGGCCAATCATGGACAAAGACGGCGAATCAGCGCCGATTTGGCTAGACTGCGCCACCGAGTTGCTGTTGGGATCTTTGGTTTGGTAGGGGAATAGGCTTGGTGCCGTCCTCCGGCCGCAGGGCAACTGCAAGGACGTCGCTCAGCGTTTCCACCGGGTACACAGTGAGTCGCTCGCGGTCTTCTTCGCGGATATCCTCCAAGTCCAGTTCGTTCTCTTTCGGGAGAACGATGGATGTAATCCCCGCACGACCCGCACCCAACACCTTCTCCTTCACACCACCAACCGGAAGCACGCGCCCAGACAACGTGACTTCACCGGTCATCGCGACGTCATGTCGAACCGGGCGGCCGGACAACGCACTCACCAACGCGGTCGCCATAGTTACCCCAGCGGAGGGACCATCTTTCGGGATCGCACCGGCCGGTACGTGCACGTGGATTTCCTTACCACTGAACCGGTCGCTCGGAATGCCCAATTCCTCAGCGTGCGTCTTGGCATAGGTCAATGCGGCCCGCGCCGACTCTTTCATGACGTCACCTAGGTGCCCGGTAAGGACAAGCTCATCCCGACCATCCATTATCGACACTTCAACAAACATGATATCTCCGCCCGCCGGCGTGTAGAACATCCCTGTCGCTGTCCCAACAGTGTCGTGCTCGGCAGCGCGTTCGGGGTGGACTTTCGGCCTACCGATGAGATCTGAGATATCTCCATCGGTCAGCACCACTTTCTCGACATCTCCGGCGGCCACACGGTGCGCCACTTTCCGGAACGCCTTGCTGATTTCGCGTTCGAGTTGTCGCACACCGGCCTCGCGCGTGTATCCGCTGATCAACTCACTGACGGCGTCGTCTTCGATGACTAGTTCTTCCGAGGTCAGGCCTGCCTCCTCGAGTTGCCGGGGAAGGAGGTATTGCCTCGCTATCGCCAGTTTCTCGTGCTCCGTGTATCCGGAGAATTCCACCATCTCCATCCGATCGAGGAGCGGCGCGGGAATCATCTCTCGCAAGTTCGCCGTGGCGATGAACAACACCTCCGACAGATCGAACGGGACGCCCAAATAGTGATCGGTGAACGAATCGTTCTGCGCCGGGTCCAGAACTTCCAGCAGCGCCGCCGCTGGATCGCCTTGAAAGGACGCGCCGAGCTTATCGACTTCGTCCAGGAGGAACACAGGATTCTTTGTCCCGGCGCGCTTCATCCCTTCGATGATCCTGCCAGGCATGGCTCCGACGTACGTTCGGCGATGGCCGCGAATGTCGGCCTCGTCACGGGCACCTCCCAAAGAAATACGGACGTACTTGCGACCCATGGCACGAGCGATCGACTTTGCGATCGACGTTTTTCCTACGCCCGGCGGGCCGACGAACAACAGGATCGAACCCTTTGCACCCCGATCGTCCCAGTTGCCGGCAACCTTCCATTCGCCCGTTTCGACATCGACGGGTTTCTGTGTTGCTTCGCCTTCCGCTATCCTACGTTCATCGCGGAGTTTGCGAACAGCGAGGAACTCCAGCACGCGGTCCTTGACGTCCTTCAGGCCGTAGTGATCCTCATCGAGAATGCCAGTGGCGTTCTTTAGGTCGAGTTTGTCTTCGCTTCGATGGTTCCACGGAAGTTCCACGATCGTTTCGAGGAACGTACGGATGACCTGAGCCTCCATCGACTCGCGCCCCGCACGTTCAAGACGGCGCAACTCCTTGTCAACCTCCTTGCGTGCCTCCTTCGGAAGATCGAGTTCCGCCAATTGCTGCTTGAGTTCCTCGAGTTCGCCTACGTCGTCAGTCTCACCCAGTTCCTCCTGGATGGCACGCATCTGCTCGCGCAAAAACATTTCGCGCTGACGCTCGCCCAGTTCTTCCTGAACCTTCGACTTGATGTCTTCCTGCGCGTCCAACAGCTCGAGCTGTCGCTGGACACGAATCAGCACACGACGCAAACGCTCTTCGATCGCGAGCGTCTCGAGAAGCGCCTGCCGCTCGGCGGGCGGGATTTCCAAGTGCCCGGCTACTAGATCCGCGAAGCGCCCCGGATCTTCAACCCCTTCCAGCACTTGCTTCACTACTTCCTGCGGCAGCCCAGTCTTGATACCAAGTTCCGACGCGCGTTCTCGCACTTCTTTGTCCAAGGCGACAAACGCAGCGTCTTCGGGGTCGATCGGTGGAAGGTCGGTCGCCTCCTGGACAACGGCCTCGATGTACCCGTCGGTTTGGTTGTATTGGAGGACGGTCGCGCGGTACTCCCCGCTTAGCAACAGCTGAATCCCTCCTAACCCACGCTGCACCTGGCCAATGTGGCCGACGACACCAGTGGTATAGAGGATTTCAGGTTGGGCCTCTTCTTCATTCTCCCGCTGGCCGACCGCGAAGATCAACTTTTCCTCGGTCTTCAGCGACGCCTCTATGGCGCGGAGTGTTCCCGGCCGTCCGGCTCCAATTGGTGCCGTAACTCCTGGGAAGAGAACTGTTTCCCGCAGTGGAAGCACCGGTAGGCGCATGATCCCGCGGCTTGGTGTGCTCATGGTTTGTCCCCTCTGTCCGAAACCGGCCGGATGCAGCCGGGTCTAACCTCAGAAGGCAGGGCTTATGCCACGCTACAGACCGGAACTGGCAGCGTCTATGGGTTCAAACCATTGAACCGAACGGGTGTTCCTGCCGCTTTGGATGGGGCAGTGACACTTTCTGCCAGATTGACCGTCCTGTGTACCGGTGCTACGGGGCTTTGGGAGCGATATTGAGAAGGGCGCGGAGTTCGGAATCAGTGAGTTGCTCGAACAACCCGGCCCTAGTCGCGACTTCTCTGAGGCGTTCAGCGTCGTCGGACTCACAGGTGAACCGGACAATGTCCTGTGGTTCCGGGAAACTCCCCTTCTTTTTCTTGATGGGGATAAGTCCGGACGTGCGGCCGACCCGTTCGGCGGCCCACCGGCGTCCAACATCGTCCGTAACCCAACGCATAAATGCCTAACTCAGTAGTATTACGCCGGTTGCCCGACCTCTAGTGGTCCGTTAATGTATGCCGGGTTGGGAGCAGATGCCACATGGATCAAGCCAATCAAGAATCGCTAGCTTCCCGGCTGGCTGACATCCTCTCCGGTTCGTACGAGATCGAAGGGGAGATCGGCCGTGGAGGCATGGGAATCGTCTATAGTGCCCGCGACCTCAAGCTGAAGCGTCGGGTAGCGATCAAGGTGCTTCCACCCGACCTCGCATTCCGCGAAGAGATTCGCATCCGATTCACCCGTGAAGCTCAAACAGCCGCACGGCTCCAACATCCACACATCGTTCCGATTCACTCCGTCGGTGACGAGGGTGGTTTGGTCTACTTCGTCATGGCGTATGTCGACGGCGAGTCATTGGCTGCGCGACTCCGCCGCCGCGAGCGACTTCCTATTGAAGAAGCCCGCCGCATCATGAAGGAGACTTCAGACGCGATGGGCATGGCTCATGCCATGGGCGTCATTCACCGTGACATCAAACCCGACAACATATTGTTGGAGGGGACCCGTCGCCGTGTCATGGTAACCGACTTCGGAATCGCCAAGGCACTCGTCGAAGACGGTGGCAGCTCGCTAACAGGCACCGGCGTGGCGATCGGTACGCCCGCGTACATGTCTCCCGAACAAGCTTCTGGCGACAGTGAGATCGATACAAGATCGGATATCTACTCGCTCGGCGTGGTCGGGTTCGAGATGCTCAGCGGAGATGTCCCGTTCAAGGCGCCGACGGTCGCGGGCATTCTCCTCAAACAGGTATCGGAACCGGTTCCCGATCTGACCAAACTCCGAGAAGATTGCCCGGACGAGCTGGCTTTCACGGTCATGCGCTGCCTGGACAAAGATCCTGAAAACCGCTGGCCTACCTCGGATGCCCTCCGGCGTGCACTAGAGAGCAAGACCTCGAAGCCCTACCGGCCCCGGTCGCAGTTGTCGAAGAGACCGTCACGTCCGTCCCGCGAACGAGACCGTGAGTTTTGGGAATGGTTCGCGGACGATGCGAAGGATGCGCCACGCTCTACCCGTGACCGCCGTCCTGGCCATGGCAGAGGGCTCTCAGAACGCTCGCGGCGTCCGCGGGAGCGCAAGGGACTCCAGCGAAGGCCCACCCGTGCCCCCGACAAAGCCAAGGCTAAAGGCTCAGAGCCTTCCATCGTCAGGAAATTCCGTTCGAACTTTGCCTCCTATGTCGCGGTTAACGGCGGGCTTTTGCTAATGAACGTCGTAACCGGACTCGACTCGCCGTGGTTCTTATTTCCGGCAATTGGATGGGGGATCGGTTTGGCATCGCAGTACGGTCGCCTATGGACCTCCGGGTACAGCATGCGGGACGTCTTAAACCGGCCTGCCGCTTCTGACGCACTACCGACGGTGTCGGGAACCGCCGCGAAGTTGCCGGCCGCTGGCATCGCGATCGCATCCATGCCCGAAGCCACGACCGGCGAGTTCGGCACGCGAGCCGAACAGATTCGACAAATCCAGAAGGATCGGCAGGCGATCTTCCAGGTTGTGGAGAAGCTCCCGCCCGCCGAACGTGAATTGCTTCCGGAGATCGTCAAGACCGTGGACTCCCTGGCTGGGCGCGCGCTCGAACTGGGGACCATGCTTCGACAGATGGAAGGAAGCGTCAGTGATTCTTCAGTCGACTCACTCGATTCGCGCATTGAGGCGTTGAAGGCCGAAGGCGCCGACGCGGAAAGCGACCGTCGGTTAGGCCTACTCCAACGGCAACGTACGGCTTTGGTAGAGCTCGGGAAACGCCGAGAGAAGATCGAAGCGCAGTTTGAGTCATGTGTTCTGGCCGTACAGAACGTGCGATTCGATCTGTTGCGGTTGAGATCCGCCGGTGTCGATGCGGTGTTGAGCGACCTCACCTCGGCAACTCAACAAGTGCGGGCGTTGCAGTTCGACGTGGAAGCGGCGATCGAGGCAGCCGCTGAGATCAAAGAGGCGTTGAGACCGAGCTAGAAAGCGTATATCTCCTCTATCGCCGCCTTCACATCCCCTGCCTGCGGCAGAATCACCTCTTCCAACTCTGGAGCATACGCAACGAAGGTGTCCATGGCAGCGACGCGCCTGACTGGTGCGTCGAGCCACGCGAACAGGTCGTCCGCAACACGAGCAGCGATCTCCGCCCCGTAACCCCAGGAGAGGGAATCCTCGTACGCAACGATGACCTTGTTGGTCTTTCGTACCGAAGCAGCAATCGTCTCCCAGTCGACGGGGTTCAATGACCGGAGGTCAATGACTTCCGTCCGAATCCCGCGATCTTCTTCCAGCGCCTTGGCAGCCACCAGCGTCCGTTGTACAACGGCACCGTAGGTCACCACAGTGACGTCAGCACCTTCGCGCACAACCTTGGCCTTGCCAAACGGAATCATGAAGTTCGGGCCCGGATACGGGGCCTTGTTGTACGTCTGGCGATACAGATGCTTGTGCTCCAGGAACAGCACCGGATCGTCGCACCGGATCGCGGTGCGTAGAAGACCGTTCGCATCGAGAGCCGTCGAGGGACACATGACCCTGAGTCCCGGGACCGTAGTGTAGATCGCGGCACCAGTTTGTGAGTGGTATGGGGCTCCGCCCTTCAGATACCCACCGTAGGTAACCCGCACCACTGCCGGTGCAGAGAACACTCCGTTCGACCGCCACCGGAGCAACGCCATCTCGTTTCGCAGTTGGTGGTACGCCGGCCAGATGTAGTCGAAGAACTGAATCTCGACAATCGGTTTGATACCTCGCGTGGCCAACCCGATCGCGCGACCGACGATGTTCGCCTCTGCAAGCGGGGAGTTGTACACGCGGTCACCTCCGAATTTCTTCTGCAGCCCCCATGTCACCTTGAACACCCCCCCTTTGCCCTTCACTTCATCGAGGAACTGCTCGCGAGACACGTCCGCCACATCTTGACCGAAAAGCACGATGCGCGGATCTCGCTGCATTTCGTCAGCCATGCATTTGTTGAGAAGATCGACCATCGTCGTGGGATCGCCCGCGAACTGCGGATCGTCTTCGGTATCGAACTGTTCGGCCGTGGGATCGACATCCGGTGAATACACGTGTGTGAAGATGGAATCGGCTGTTGGTTGAGGTGACGCGGTCGCTACTTCCGCTGCCAATTCCACGTCCTCATCCACCGCTTGCTTGATGGCCTCGATTTCTTCGGGAGTTGTGACACCGTCCGCAATCAACCTGGCTTGGAACGTCAGAATTGGGTCCCGGGCGTCTTCAGCTTCTCGTTCCTTTGGCGGCTTGTAGGCGTTCTCGTCGTCGGACAATGAGTGAGAATAGGGCCGAGTGACGTGGGCATGCACAAGCGCCGGACCCTTGCGACTCCGGCAATGCTGGATGGCATCGGCAAGGATGTCATACGAAGCAATCGGATCACATCCGTCTACTTCGCTAAGGTGTAGATCTGGAAATCCTCCAACCAACTTGGAGATGGAACCGCCAGCAGTCTGAACGTCAACCGGGGTTGAGATCGCGTACCCGTTGTCTTCGATCAGGAACAGCACCGGCAGTTTGAGATTCGATGCGGTGTTGAGTGCCTCCCAGAACTCACCTTCACTTGTGGTCCCGTCTCCCGCCGAGCAATACACGACTTCGTCGTCATGCATCCGCTCGTCGCGATCGGCTATTTCCTTGATCAGATCGTATCGCAACCACGCCTCGGCACACCCGACCGACTGGAGAAACTGCGTTCCCGTGGGACTCGAGGACGACACGATATTCAGATCCTTGTGTCCCCAATGCGACGGCATCTGCCGCCCGCCGGAATTGGGGTCGTCGGCTGCAGCTACGGACGACAGCAACATTTCCGTTGGCGTCATTCCCAGGGCAAGGCACAACGCCCGATCTCGGTAGTAGGGATAGAACCAATCGTAGTTCGGCTTGAGCAACTTGCCTGCGGCGGTTAGGACAGCTTCATGTCCAGCACCGGAAATCTGAAAGAAGATCTTGTTCTGCCGTTTGAGCTGGATTTCCTTATCGTCAATCCGCCGTGACATCAACATCACCCGATAGATGTCAAGGAGGTCGGCTTTTTGGAGCTTCGATGCCGGAGTCCGTTTGCGCGAGCGGGATTTCTCTGATTTTGCTGGTGTTGTCATGGTCAACAAGATACCGCGACCGGACAGCAGCCTGCTACTTGAACCGGGTCAGTCGACGCAGGGCCGCGAGTTTCTCCAGGCTGGACTTCGATGTGGATTCCTCACTCATGTTCACCAACGCGTCCCGGATGTCGAGCAGGACCTCCAGAATCAACTGTTCGCGTTGATACGATGCGTCCAGATCGAGCATCCGCCCATCATCGCCAATGTCCTTTGCCCTTCCGTAGGCCTCCCGATACACCGTATCGAGATTGTCCAGAATCCGGTCGCGTGCACGAGGACTCATGTCATCCCTCCCCTCCAAGCGGCATGAGCACCAGGCCACTCGGCACCTTAGGAATGAAATACGTCGATTTCGGAGGCATGACTGCACCGGCATCCGCTACGGCCAGCACATCCTCCACACTGGTCGGGTTCACGAGGATGCCCGCCTGTGCCTTCCCCGCCTGCACGGCATCGATCACCTCGTGCGCGTTGGCGCTGTACGTGAGCACCGCATCATCTCCTGCAAGGTCCTTCAAAACATCCACGACAAGCGCATCGACCCTGGCAATGTTCAGGTTTGCAACAGTCGGTTCATTGGCAAAAGTAAGGTCCCCTAAGCTCGTACCGCCTTTCAGCAACAGCGCCATCGCAGGCCCCTCGGAAAGCACAACTACGCAGGCCGTACCACGGCTCTCCAGCGCTGCCAGTTCCTCAACATAGTTCGCCCCCGCCTCGAGATCACGGATCTGGAATCGTTCGCGCAGCCGTTCAACTGCGGTCTTCCGGTCAATCGATCCGCTGACGAGGCGATGGGTCGAAAGAACCACCAAGCCCGGATCCCGAATCGGCACGATCAGCACGGGGATTCTCTCCACCCCGGGGGCCTCTTCCCGATAGGCGACCGTAGTCTCGAAGCGATGGTGCCCATCAGCGATGTACAACGGGGCCTCTCCGGCGGCCTGAGAGATAGCGGTCGCCTCTCCTCCAGTGACCCGCCAAAAGGCAATATCCACCTCGTTGAGCTTGGCGGTGCCCATCGGCGGTTGGCTCGTCGATGCCGCAAGGAGCGCGAAGAGGTTACCGGATTCGTCACGGGCAAACATGAACAACGACTCAAACATGGCATCGGTGGCCCGCATCAAGGCAAGCCGGTCCTCTTTGGGCCCCTCATGCGTTTTTTCGTGTGGCTTCACGCGCCCGTTGGCAAAGGGCTCGGCCGCTACGGCGGCGATGACACCGGTACGGGTTGACAGTTCGCCGGTGGGCGTCACGAACGACTGTTGCACGACGTACACCGCCGGATCCCCATCTGGAACTAGCGTTCCATCCGCTCGCCAACAGTCGAGCAATGCCTTCGCATGGGTATACCGGTCGGTCTCCCCAGCCTCAGGAAGGATCAGGTGTACGATGTTGTGGGCGTCCCTTTCGGCAAGCGCGGCCCGATCTTGGTCTGAGATGACGTCGTAGGGGGGAGCGATCAGATCGCTCAACTTCGCAAGATCCGCATAGCGTTCCGCACGAAACGGCGCCACCAATGGAATCGTCATTCACGTCCCTTTCCCGCCCAGGGTGGGGCGGCTTCAATCGCCTCGTGCAGCAACGCTCGATACGATTCGAGGCGCGAGACATTCAGTTCACCCGCATTCGCCGCTGCCTGTACTGCGCACCCAGGTTCCGCTAGGTGACGGCAGTCGTCGAAACGGCATTTGCCGAGACGTTCCCGGAGTTCAGGAAATGCGTTGGCCACCTCGGATGGCTCGATTCCCCAGAGCCCAATATCCCGTAGCCCCGGCGTGTCTACGACGAATCCACCATAAGACAGCGGATGCATCTCAGCCGCCACCGTCGTGTGCCGACCCCCTCGAGATTTCTTGCTCACCGGTGCTGTCCGCAATCGCAATCCGGGTTGAATCACGTTGAGCAAACTCGATTTTCCGACTCCGGTCGGCCCCGTGAACAAGGACACGTGGTCTCGCAGGTGCGTCGCCAATTCATCGATTCCTCGAGCATCCGTCACGCTGGTGATAACAGTCTCGTAACCAGCCGCTTCATAGGGGGCGGCCAACGCCGATGCATCATCAACGAGATCCGCTTTGTTCACCACGACTATCGTCGGGAAATCATTGGCTTCCGCCACCACTACGAATCTATCCATCAACCTTGCGTCCCACTGTGGATCCTCGGCCGCACCCACCACGATCACCTGGTCGAGGTTCGCGGCCACAGCTCTGACACCACTCTTCTTCCCGGGCGACCGCCGTTGGAGCACACTCGAACGCGGTTCGATCCGCTCAATGGTGATGGAGCCATCGTCATGGGTAGCGATCGTGACCGTATCACCAACGAGAATCCTACTGGGTCCATGCTTGAGTTTGCCGCGGAGGCGTGCCTCGACCTGCTCCCCATCGATGGCGACTCGGTGGATCCCTCCAATCTTGGACAACACGACCCCCGAACGATGCACTACCAGTCCGGACGCTCCGCGCTCACACGGATCGCTGCGTCGAGTAGTTCTTTTACCTCGAATAGGCTCAGCTTTTCGATTTCCGAACTCGCCTCCTCGCGCGTTGCCGCGCGCGAAATCACCGCAGTCTCGACGTGCCCCGTAGGTCGGTCTCCACCTCCCGACCAACGGACGAACAGAACGGCGGCACCAAACTCACCGGCTTCATCAGGGAAGTCAGAAACGTACACCGAGGCCGAGTACGCCGAACCGTCGATGCCTTCGAACGCCGGTGGGCGGGAGTGTTTGGCAAGATATCCCCCTAAGGTTGCATCGACGGTGGGGTCAGATTGGTCGATCATTCCTACTGAATAGCTCCTTTGTCATGCTACCCACCATGAACCCTAGATTGGCAGGACGCTCGGCCAATCGCCGCATCAGATACGGATACCACGCGGTGCCAAAGGGGATATACACCCGCATGTTGAAGCCGCGCGCTCGAAGCGAATCCTGGAGGTCTCTTCTCACTCCATAGAGCATCTGGAACTCGAAACGGCCGACTCCGATGTTGTGCTCTTTGACGAACGCGATCGTCCGATCGATCATCGCTGAGTCGTGCGTAGCGATCGCCGGATAATTCCCCCCTTCGACGAGCAAGCGCATCAACTCCAGATAGTTGGCATCGACATCCTGCTTTGCTTGAAGTGCAACGTTTTCAGGTTCAGCGTACGCGCCCTTACACAACCGTATCCGTGCACCCATACCGATCAGATCGGCAACGTCTTTGCTCGATCGCGTCAGATAACTTTGTATGACGACCCCACAATGGTCCTTGTAGAATGGAAGGACGTCGCGACAGAACAGGTCGAGAGTGCGCTCGGTGTACTCGGAGCTCTCCATGTCGATACGAATGAATCCGTTCCGTTCCTGTGCCCGATCCAGAATCTGCCGGAGATTGTCTAGACAAACAGATCGACCGATGTCCAATCCAAGCTGTGTGAGTTTGATGGACACGTTCGTTTCAACGCCCGCATCCGCCATGGCGTCAATCGTGCGCACCACTTCGTCACGCGCCTCATGCGTTTCGGCCTCGGTAGACACGCTTTCACCGAGCAGATCGAGCGTAGTCTTGATCCCCCGTGCTTCGCACGTTCGAGCGGCGGCAACCGCGGACTCAACGGTTTCACCTGCTACAAACCGACGAGAGATGCTGCGCCCAAGTCGGTTCCCTTTCAGAAAGTCGAAAACCCGCGGTTGTTCGCTCAACCACAGAAATGTGCCACGAAGCATGCAGGCTGGACCTAGTCGTTAGGATGGAATCGAGAGCCGTCTTCGGCCATACGCTCCAGCAGGGGCGCAGGCGTGAACCGATCACCGTACTTCCCCGCAAGTTCTTCCAAGGTAGTCACGGTCTGCCCAACGCCATAGCTGTCGAGATATCGAAGCGGACCCCCGCGAAAGGCTGGGAATCCTATTCCGAACACGGCACCAATGTCACCGTCCCGGGCGTTTCGAACGACGCCCTCGTCCAAAGCGCGGGCCGCTTCGTTGAGCATCGCAAAGAGGAGCCGATCGGTGACGTCTTCGCGTGGTACTTTTGAATCGGGAACCGCGCCAATTATCTCATACGCTGTTTCGTCCACGCTCTGTTTCACACCACCTTCGTACCGGTAGAACCCGCGCCCTGCCTTGCGGCCAAATCGCCCTTCAGCCGTCATCTGCTCGAGGCCTGGAAGTGGGCGTAGCCGATCGCCAAACGCATCGAACATCACCTTGGACGCTTTGTGGGCCACATCGATCCCTACTTCGTCCAACAGCGTCACTGGTCCAACCGGAAAACCGAATCGTGTCATACACCCATCGATCGTATCTACACTCTCGCCTTCTTCGAGCAGGCGGCCAGCCTCGTTCATATAGGGGGCGAGAATTCGATTCACCCAGAATCCCGGGTGATCCTCGACAACGATGACCGTCTTGCCCATCCGGCGGCCAAACTCCACCGCGGTCACTGTCACCCACGGCGCCGTCTTGTCCGTCACGATGACTTCGAGGAGTGGCATCTTCTCGACGGGGGAAAAAAAGTGCATTCCCACGACTCGTTCAGGGCGCTTGACAACCTCGGCGATCCGGTGAATTGGGATGGTGCTCGTATTAGAAGCAATCACACAGTCTTCGCGAACCGCGGCCTCGATCTGGCGCATTACTTCGTGCTTGACTTCCAAGTCCTCGAACACTGCTTCGATAGCAAGATCGACACGCCCAAACCCTGCCCACTCGGTTCCACCAGAGATCAACCGTGTAAGACGGCGGTGTTCGAACTTCGTCATCCGGCGTCGTTTGAGGCGCCGATCGAGAATCTTCCGCGCTGCAATCAAGCCGTTGCCCACCTGATCCAGGGTTGTGTCGCGAAAGCGAACGTCCACCTGGGCCTGCAAGACCGCTACGCCTCCGATTCCCGCACCCATGAATCCCCCTCCGACGACACCGAGATTGTGAACTTCCCGGACCTTCGGCTTGGACCCGGCAACACCTGGATCTCGCTTGAGCGCCGTCGCGGCAAAGAAGATCTGCACGAGTTGCCTAGAGACGGGTCCGACCGCGAGTTCGGCAAAGGTCGCCGCCTCCATGTCGAGCCCAGCCTGCATTCCGAACCGCAGGCCATGCTCGACAGCTTTCAACGCAGCGAGCGGCGCGGGGTAGTGCCCTCCGGTTTTCTTCATCACTTGCTTGCGAGCCGCTTTGTAGACCACACCGCGACCAATGGAGTTCCTATCGAGTGCCAAATCAGCTAGCCCGAACCGGCGTCGCTTGGGCTTCCATCCGCCGACAAGACGTCGTGCAGCTTCACCGGCAATGCGATCGAGGATCGATGGGTGAACCAGCTCGTCGACGATCCCGGCTCGATACGCTCTTGACGCCGGCAATTGTTTGCCGACGAGGATGATGTCCAATGCGGCACGCACTCCGATCAGGCGAGGGAGACGCTGGCACCCACCCGCTGCTGGAATGATGCCGAGTTGGACCTCCGGAAGGCCGATCTTGGTTGCCGGTGTGTCGGTCGCAATGCGGTACGTACACGCCAAGGCGGCTTCGAGTCCGCCGCCGAGACACGTTCCGTGAATTGCCGCCACGATTGGTTTGCCGAGATCCTCGAATCGATTGATGAGGCGTTGGCCACGACGTACGAGTTGGTACGCCGCATCACGCGACCTGAGAGCGACGAACTCGTCTATATCCGCGCCAGCAATGAACGACCCGTCCTTGCCGGACACCAGAATAACCGCCTGAATGTCGTCATTGACTTCGAAATCCGTTAGGAGCTTGTCGAGTTCCTCACCGACATCATGCGTGATCTTGTTGACCGGCTCACCTTCAAGGTTGAACTCAGCGCGGGCAATGCCCTCGTCGACAGTGACGGTGAAGGCACTCACTGTGTCATGCTCGTTCGAGCACCATGGCGAATCCCATCCCGCCCTGAGCACAAACGGAGATGAGCCCAAGTTGCACATCCCGTCGCGCCATTTCGTTGGCGAGCGTGAGCGTAATCCGTGCTCCGGTGGCCCCAAATGGATGGCCGATCGCGATTGACCCGCCCATGACGTTGAGGGTGTTCCAATCCACCTCTCCGATCGGTTCCGATCGACCCAGCCGCTCCGCAGCCCACTCCTTGGATTCGAACGCTCGGATATTCGACAGGACTTGTGCCGCAAAGGCCTCGTGCATCTCGACGATGTCAATGTCCGACAGTCGCAGGCCAGCGCGGTCGAGTGCTGCTGGAACAGCGTATGCTGGTCCCATCAACAGCTGATCCCCCGGGTCCAGGGCAGCGACCGCATACGAGCGGATGAACACCAGAGGCTCGTACCCAAGAGTTTTGGCGGTATCCTCACCCATGAGGAGAACTGCACCGGCCCCATCAGTGAGCGGCGACGAGTTTGCTGCGGTGACACTCCCATACTTCCGATCAAAAACCGGCTTGAGCGTGGACATCTGCTCGAGACTCGTGTCACCGCGGATTCCATTGTCGCGTGTGACGGGCTTACCCGTCCCTGGTAGGAAGATTGGGGCAATCTCAGATGTGAGGCGTCCATCCTCGGTGCCCGCCTGCGCCATCCGATGGCTACGTAGTGCAAACTTGTCCTGCTCCTCCCGAGAGATGCCATTCATCTTCGCCATCTTCTCGGCCGACTGCCCCATTGTCTCACCCGTCGACGGTTCGGCCAAGGCTGGAGCCACGGGCTTCAGGTCCTTCGGGCGCACCGATGCCAGCAGTTTGAGGCGCGCGCCATTGCTCCTGGCCTTTGACAAGCCGACCAGGGTCTCGGAGAACCTCCTCGAATGGAGAATCGGGATATCCGAGAGACTCTCCGCCCCGCCTGCAATCACCACATTAGCATGACCCAAGACAATCTGATCGTGACCTGTCGCGATGGCGGCGTTTGCCGAGGCGCAGGCACGGTTGAGCGACGCGGCGGGAATAGAGGTCGGGAATTGTGGGAGAAGACTGACTTCGCGGGCCAAGTTCGGCGTGAGCGCACTCGGCACGACCTGACCGAAGTACATCTCATCGACGTCCTTGCCGTCAAGGTTCGTACGGTGCACCAGCTCGACGACAGCATGTTTCGCCAGATCCACGGCGGAGATGTCTTTGAGGACGGTGCCGGATTTACAAAAGGGCGTACGACATCCCCCAACCACGGCCACCCGGCGTCTGTCACGAATGTCGGACATGCCGCGAAAGCTATCCTCTGCTTTCCGTGCCTGCTACCGTGCTACTTGTAGGATCGGAATGGCCCGCCCATCATTCCTGCGGGCGCCGGGCAAGCACACTGGCGACTGCCATCGGGCGGCCATCGAGCACTTCGAGCACATCGCGCGCGAGCACGATCTCAAATGGTTCGACGAGCGACCAAAGTTCCCCTGGCCGGAGGAGGTGCTCGTCGTCAGTCGGCCCCCAACCGAGTTCCCGTTGTTGCTCGAGAAATGTTTCAGCCAAGAAGTACCCTCCGGGCCGCACCATTTTGAGGAACTTCGACATTCGGCTTCGATCGAGGTAGTTGAAAACCATGACCATATCGAACGGACCATCAGGGAGGTCCTGCTGAAGATCAGCGATCCGCCAATCGATCCGGAGCTGGGCCTTCTTGGCTGCTTTCTCCGCGGCCTTGAGCCGTTCGCCGTCGGAATCCACGGCGAGGACTTCGGCCCCTCGGGCCGCAGCGGCGATGGCGTGCCGGCCTGTCCCACACGCCACGTCCAGGATTCGCATACCGGGACCGATAAGGTCAGCATGCCACATGAACCATGTGCTGGCCAACTCGTGATTGCCTGACGCCGACACGCTCGTGGAACCCTCACTTTCGTTCGAGACCCGGCAAGCCAATCTCAAGTCGTTGGCTGCAGAATCTGTAGACCTACTCATTATCGGCGGCGGGATCACCGGTGCAGGCATTGCCCGCGACGCCGCCATGCGTGGAATCTCCACCGCCCTGATCGACAAAGCCGATTTCGGATCCGGCACGAGCTCGATTTCTTCACGGCTCGTTCATGGCGGGCTCCGCTACCTTGAACACCGCCACTGGCGTTTGGTCTTCGAGGCCAGCCACGAACGCCGCGTGCTGCTTCGGATCGCCCCTCACCTCGTTTGGCCACGCTCGTTCATCTTTCCGATTCACGAGGGTTGCCGGGTCAATCGGTGGACCCTGGCCGCCGGTCTTTGGCTTTACGACCTTTTGGCAGCCTTCAGGAATGTGCGCAGGCATCAGATGCTCGGCAAGCGCGGGATTCGCCGCGCCGAACCATTAATACGAGAGCGCGGCCTCAAGGGGGGAGCCCGGTACTACGATGCTCAGTGCGATGATGCCCGGCTTACCCTCGCCAACATCCGGGATGCCCACCGGCACGGGGCGAGGGTCGCCAACTACGTGCGGGCGGAACGACTCGAATTGGCGGACGGCATGGTGCGGGGAGCGCACGTCGTCGACCTCGTTTCTGGCGAAGAAATCCCGATTCGCGCACATGTCGTGGTGAATGCCACCGGGCCCTGGACCGATGAGGTAGCAGGCATCGACCCGCCGACCACCCTGCACACCACCAAGGGAGCCCATGTCCTAGTGCCGCGGAGCCGTATTGGCAACCACGAGGCCGTAACCATGATATCGCCGATCGACGGCCGCGTGCTCTTCGCAATCCCGTGGGGTGACTTTACCTATCTCGGGACGACCGAGACCGAATCCGATGGCCCTCCAGACGACCTCCGAGTCACCGCCGAAGATGTCGTGTACCTCCTCCGCACCGCGAACGCCTTCTTCCCCGAGGCTCGCCTCTCTCCAGCAGACGTGGTCGCTACGTGGGCCGGAGTACGGCCGTTGCTCAAGGCGGGCGACGATCCCAATGCAGCCTCCCGAGAACACCGCATATGGGCGGACGATCGAGGGCTGCTGACGATCGCAGGGGGCAAGCTCACGACCTATCGAAAGATGGCGGCCCAAATGGCTGATCGGGTGGCTGCCCGGTTGCATGACATCGACGGGCGGCCGATCCCCCCTCGAGCCAGAACCGACCGGCTTGCCCTACCCGGAGGCGAGACTGGTGCGCTCGAAATCCTGATTGCGGCGGCTGAGAGCGAAGGCTTGTCACACGAAACCGCCACCCATTACGTCCGAATGCACGGCAGCGAAACGCCGGCAGTCATTCGACTGGGGCAGTCCAATCCCCAATGGGCCAGGCCTGTCCAAGACAACCTACCGACCACGTGGGCACAGCTGATCTACGCAATGCGCCGAGAGATGGCGCTTACGCTGGGTGACCTATTGGTGAGGCGGACGCACATATTCTACGAGGCACCGGAACACGGAATCGAAAGCGTCGAAGAGGTTGCCGACCTTGCCGCGCAAGAAATGGGATGGGATGGAGATCGCCGACGCGCCGAGCTCGACACATATCACGAACTCATCAGGCGCAACGATGCGTTCCGGGATGACCTCGATGAAGGGGCCCTGGCCTAGCGTTCCACATCGATGAGCGCATCACCGTCGGGGCGGGCATCACGGAATTCTCTCGCTGCCTCAAACGCCTTTTTGAGTTTGCTCATCAATTCACTGCGACGGTCGTACAGACGCTTGAGTGGGCGTGGTTTCCGTTTCGTCATCGCGTACGAGGTCATCAGTGGGAGCCCTATCGTCGTATCGACGTAGCACACGACGGCATCGGGCAACCTGTCCGGGTCGATCTTGCCCCAACTCACAGCTTCGCCTGGTGTAGCGCCGGAAAGCCCCCCTGAGTCGACGCGGGCATCAGTCATCTGGATGAAGAAGTCGTGCCCCTTCTCCTCGATCCCGAGCACTTCCTGGATTTGGGGCTCCGTCTGGAGCACAAAGTTCTTGGGACTTCCGCCACCTACGATCAGCACCCCACTCTTCCCACTCCCCTCCTTCGCATTCAGGACGATAGCTGCTGTTTCGTTGACGTCCGCGGAAACGTCGAACGCACACAAATACCCCTCGAGAGAGAGATCAGCGATGTTCATCCCTATCGAAGAATCCCCGGGAGAAGACGTGTAGATCGGCACACTACACTCGTGCGCCACACTAAGAAGTGATTTGTGCGTCAACCCCAGTTGTTTTTCGCGCTCGCGCAGGAACCCACCAAGGATGTAGTGGTATTCCGCCGAACTCATCGATCGTTGAAATTCCTCTCGCTGTGATATTTGGCGAAGGTATTCGTCAGTTTGCAGCAGAACTTTGTAGTCAAAGAAGACGTCGTATATCCGCACAACACCGTTCTTTCTCAACTCGATGTCGTCCACGAACGGGGTGCCCCTATGCATCGAGTACCCAAGTGCAAAATGCATGTCGTGGTAAAGATTGGCGCCGGTTGAGACGATCCAATCAACAAACCCCGCTTCTATCAGCGGTATGACCGTGGACATCCCCAACCCTGCCGGCGTTAGTGCCCCGGTGAGACTCATCCCGACAGTGCAGTCATCGGCCAACATTTCGTCGGTGAAGAGTTGACACGCTTCGCGAAGACGTCCCGCGTTATACGCAAAGAACGCCCCGTCTACCAAATCCGTCACGGATTCCGCTCCAACGATCGGCTTGGGATCGATGGATCGGCCACTCAGCATCTTCTTCTTGTCTTCCACTTACACGTCGACCCCTTGGACACCATCGGCGGCCGCAGAGATGAATCGAGCTACCCTTTCCGGATCATCCAAGACCACAAACCGATCGAGATCGCGCGGTGAAATCTTCCCCTCCTTGGCAACGCGGTCGCGTAACCACTCGATCAACGGATCCCAATAGCTCGACCCGACCAGCACGATCGGCGTGTCTTTGATCTTTCCCGTCTGCAACAACGTGAGCGACTCGAAGAGTTCGTCGAGGGTCCCAAAGCCGCCGGGAAAAAACACGAAGGCCGAGGAATACTTTACCAGCATCGTCTTCCGAACGAAGAAGTACCGGAAGTTGACGACGCGATCGAGGTACGGGTTGGCACCCTGTTCGTGCGGGAGTTCGATGTTCAATCCGATGGAGAGCGCCCCTGCGTCTCGTGCCCCATGGTTTGCGGCCTCCATGATGCCCGGCCCCGCGCCGGTGATGATCGCGAAACCGGCCTTCCCTAAGCACTCGGCCGTACGCCGGGCGAGGGAGAACATCTCGTCATCGAGCTTGGCCCGTGCCGACCCGAAAATGGAAACAGCCTTGCCCACGTCTGCGAGTTCATCGAATCCGTCGACGAATTCGCCCATGATGCGGAGCACTCGCCAAGGATCCGTATTCGTAAACAGGCGCCGCTCGACGGGCGGCGGACTCTCCAGAAGTCGCTCGTCAGCCGTGGCACCCAATGACGGGCGCTTAGGATCTGAGAACATCGACCACTGCCGCGTTGTCTTCGGGAAGGTTGTAGAAGAACGGTGACAATCGGACGTGACCGGGACGGGCATCCGCCACGATGTTCGCCGCAGCGAGCCGGGCTACGGCTGCCTTGGGGTCGGGATCTCTGACCATCACGATCGCCGATCGCTGCTCCGGATCATCGGCGATGGTCAGCGTGAGCCCCGCATCTTGGACTCTGCTGACTAGGTCCTGCGTCAGGTCCTTCACGACCTGTCTGATCTGATCCAATCCTATTTCATGTATCAGCTCCAGTGCACCGAGCTGGGAGTGAACGACCGCCAACGCCGGCGTGCCAAGTTCAAACCGTCGCGCATCTCCAACGAATTCCATGGAAGTCGAATCAAAATCGAACTGGCGTTCGTGAGCAAACCATCCAGTTACCGTCGGGGTCAGTTTTTGGTGCAAATCGCTCCGCACGAAGAGGAACACGAGCCCCGGCCCACCAAGCAGCCATTTAAGACCGCCTGCGCAAAGAAAATCGACACCTGTTTCCGGAACGGAGAACGGGATCTGCCCCACGCTTTGGTACGCATCGATGAAGCAAAGGGCACCGTGCGCGTGGGCAGCTTCGGCGACGCCCCGAATATCCTGGATGGCCCCAGTGGTGAAGTACACATGTGACGTGGCAACGAGGGCAGTGCGATCGTCGATTGCATCTGCGATCGCCTCAACTGGCACCGTCTTTCCATCGGGACTGTCGACGATAACGACCTCGACCCCCTGTCGCTCCTTGGCAAGCCACTGGTACGGCACCGTCGGGAAGTCGAGCGATGTGGTTACCACCTTGGGGCGCTTCGTGTAGTCCAACACGCTCGCGATGACGCTCACAGCCGTCGATACTGATGCTTGAAGGGCGATTTCGCTGGGTTGGGCGCCAATCAGTTTCGCGTAGCCCGCTCGCGTGTCCGCGAGAGCATCCCACCACACATCGTACCATGCGGCCGCGCCCCGTCCGGCCCACGTATCCAGAAACTCCTCGACACGCCGTCGGGACCGCTTCGACAAGGCCCCCAAAGAGCAAGTGTTCAAGTAGGTCTTGTGCTCAAAGATGGAGAACTCATCCCTGTATCCGGCGAGTACGTGAGGAGCGGCCGCCGTGGTCATAGTCATGGGCGCCAATATACCCGCACGGACAGCGGCAGGTCAGGACGCATGATCGACATGACTAGCCCGGCCGATTCTGACGAGTGTGAGTAGGGACACCCACGCCCACACGACTTCGATGACGATGAAGCCAATCCGGCGATCGGCTACCGCCACCACACCAAGCAGAACGGCACCGACTAGATTCAACCACAGGTAGATGGTGGTATGGCTCGTCCACAACCGGCGCTGAAGAGCCACGAACGCGACCAAGATGCAGATGGCCCCAAGCACGGAGGAGCCTTGCAAGATCAGCTGCATACGCCTTTGCCTCTCAATCGTGGAACCTGGATGGGACTCACGTTGTCCCTCTCTGCCCGGGCAATCGTCAATCCCCGTCTGGCGATAGACCTACTCCGAATGGTTTGGGCCTTTCGTACCAGGCACTGGTCCAAACGCTTCCCCTTCCTCCCAATTCCGCCTCGGACCTATATGCGCTGGCGCATGTACACCGCTTACGGTGACGAGAATGCCGTTCCACCAATCGACGACGTGGTCCGCTTCGCTCGTTGGCGCAGGGAAGTCATGCACCTGTGAACCACGTCGAATCCTCCAAACGTATCAAGGAAAGGGCGTTGGAGCTTGGATTCGACAGTGTTGGGATTACCGACCTTTCACCAACACCCCGTGGCAACAAGTTGGAAGCGTGGCTCGCCGCCGGTATGGCAGGCACCATGAGCTACATGGAAAGACAACTCCCCAAGCGACGCAATCCCAGTCGAATCTTGCCCGGGGCGACACACGCCATAATGCTGACCTGGGGCTACTACGCCGTCGATCCGCCACGACCGAAGGGCACCGGTCAAGTCGCACGGTATGCACGCGGGCATGACTACCACGAAGCACTCAAGAACCCGCTGGAATCACTCGTCGCGTTCGTGCAATCGGTAGGCGATGACCACACGATTGCCAAAGCATATGTCGATGCCGGCCCAGTCCCGGAGCGAGAGCTTGCTCAACGCGCAGGGCTTGGGTGGATCGGCAAGAACACCATGCTTATCGATCCAGCGCGGGGGTCGTTCTTTTTCATTGCGTCAATCCTTACCAACCTCGAGTTGCAGCCGGACCCACCGTTTGACCTGGACCGCTGCGGCACATGCACACGGTGCCTCGATGCGTGTCCAACGCAGGCGTTTCCGGAACCGCGCGTCCTCGACAGCCGCCGCTGCATTTCCTATCTGACCATCGAACATCAAGGTCAGTTCGAAGAAGAACAACAGGGCCTAGTGCACGATTGGGTGTTCGGTTGCGACATCTGCCAAGACGTTTGCCCGTGGAATACCAAGTTCGCGAGCGAGACAGACAACGAGGTTCTCCGACTGTCAGACGAGTTGGCGTTCCTTGACCTAGCAGAACTGGAGGCCCTCGACCAGGCCACGTTCGAACATCGATATGGATGGACCGCGCTCGAGCGAGCGGGCGTTGAAGGCCTACGTCGCAATGCAGAACTTGTGCGAAAGAACGGTGGTGACACCTGACGCTCCTGACACACTCACCGGCCCCGATGCCCGTTTCAGGGTCGAATCGCGGTTGCTCCCCGAGTGAACCGAACTCCGGTTTCGGGAAAATCGAGCCCACTCAACGAATCCACCAAAAAAACGGCCCGAGCAGACGCGTCCGCTTGAACCGTCCCCGGCCGTGATTGCACCGTGGACCGCAGTGTCACATGTTCGACTCCATTCTCTGCGAGCGTCGCACAGAGAATCGCGCCTCGGTTGCGTGGCTCACCCATGTTGAATGGTCCGTAAGTCAGCAGGTTCCCCAGTGAATAGGCAACAAAGGCGCCGTGGTACCACTCCATGGCGCGTAGCACGTGCGGCCCATGCCCGACCACCAAATCGGCACCGGCGTCTACCGCAGCTCGGGCAAAGGCCACGACATTGCCACGATTCTCTCCCAGAAAGATCTCGGTCGTGTCGCGGGTGCGCTGAGCGGTCGCACCTTCGGCACCCATGTGCATCGTGACCACTACCCAACGAGCCTGCGCATCCGCGTTACGGACATATCGTCGGACCGCATCGAGGTCTCTAGGGTCTGGCCCCGCCTGGGCGGTGCTGAATCCGAGCACCGCGACCGTCCCCTTCCAAAGTGGGATCAAGGCGGGCAGGCTATCGACTCCAGTGACCAACACGCCGGCATCCATCAGCAACTCCTGTGTCTTGGCAAAGCCCTCGTCGCCGGAGTCCATGGCGTGGTTGTTTGCGAGGTTGCCGAGCACCCAGCCCGTTGTATGCAGGCCCCTATACGCGGCGGCGGCGTGTGGCGGCTGGCGGAAGGCATAGCAACTTGTGGAACCCGGTCGACATTTCCGCGGTGAATCGCCGTCACCGATTGCTCCCTCGACATTGAACAACGCGATGTCTGCATCGCCAACAAGCGGCACCAGGGGTTCGATCAGCCAAGCCGGATCGGGCATCGCTTCGACAGGTCGACCTATTCGTGCCGCTGCCCGCTCCGCCCACGCCGTATCCAGGTTTGAGCCCAGGAGTACGTCACCCCCGACACACACACGGGGGCCTTGATCCACGCTTTGGCCCTTGAGGGGCGCCACGAAAAGCAGACCCAACGCGCCCAATTGGATGAACCAGCACCAAACCCTCATAGTCACAACCCCGTGGGGTGGTCGAAAAACTCCCACGACAGGTCAAAGCGCTCATCGAGATGCGCGGCAAGAGCTTTCACGCCTACGGTTTCAGTCGCGTAGTGTCCAGCATAGATAACGTTCACACCAAGTTCCTCGGCATCGAAATGCGTATGGTGGGCGCCCTCGCCGGTGACGAACGTATCGACCCCTGCGGCTTTGGCAGCTTCGATCATAGATCCAGCACCGCCCGTGATGATTCCGACTCGCCCAGTGCGCACAGGGCCAGCGCCAATGACATGTGGGTCCACGTTCAAAGTCGTGGAGATCCGGTCCACTAACTCAGCAAGGTCGAGCGCAAGGTCTCCCGCAACGCCGAGCAGCTGGCCCTCGTAGTCTCCAAAGCCGTCGGTATTGACAAGACCGAGCTGCCGCGCCAAAACCGCGTTATTCCCGACGTCTGGGTGAACGTCCAAGGGAATGTGCGCTGAATAGAGGGCGAGGTTGCCCTTCAACAACGCGCGAAGCCGGTGACCGTGACGACCGGTGACGGGCTCGAGCCCTTTCCAAAAAAGCCCATGGTGTACCAAGAGGAGGTCGGCTTGGCGCTCGTGGGCCGCGTCGATGGTGGATTGACACGCGTCAACGGCGGCGACCAACCGGGTCACTTCGTCGGGTCCGTCGACCTGCAGGCCGTTTAACGCATTCGGAAAGTCCGGGATTTCCGCAAGGCGAAGGTAACGGTCGAGGTAGTCAGTGAGTTCAGAGAGCTTCACGCTCGAGTACGGCAACGGGTTCTTGCTCAGCCACCTTGGCACCCAATTCGAGCGCCCTGGGCTCTCCCATCTTGATGTGCCCGTTCACTTCGCCCCCTTCTTGCACCATCAGTAGCTTGGTGGCAATGTCTCCGTGAATCACGGATGTGTCCTGCACTTCGATTCGGTTGTCCGCATAGATGGACCCACGCACCTCTCCACCAATGATGGCCTCGGTCGTGTAGATATCGCCCTGCACCAAGCCACCCTTTGCGACGAGCACCTGCCTGGTCGCTCGAATGCTACCACTGATCGAGCCTTCGATCTTGACGACCCCTTCGGTGGCCATCTCGCCAACGACGTGAAGGCCGACTCCAATAATGGACAGACTGCCTTCGGCTGGAATTGCGGTATCGTTCGTTCGTTTCGCCGACATATCAGTTCGACTCCTGGTTCAACAACGATAGGGGGTCGATCGAGCGACCACCACGGAAGATTTCCAAATGCAAGTGGGGAGCTGTGGACCGACCCGTCGATCCTGACAGGGCGATGACCTGCCCTGCCGCGACAGACTCACCTGTGCTCACGAGCAACCGAGACGCGTGTCCATACATACTCTCGAATCCGTTCTCGTGCCGTAGACGAACGAACAGGCCGTACTCGTCGTGCGAACTGGCCTCGGCTACGACACCTGCTCCCGCCGCCCGGATGGGTGTTCCAACGGGAATCGCGACATCTAAACCAGTGTGTTCTTCTCCATCGTCTTCCGGGCGTACCGTGCCGCGGGTGATGATGCCCGGTTCGTCGAGTGGCCACCGCACCGGCGTCTGTAGCGATCCGCCAAACGTGTCGCTCCCTGGGACGCCTGCATAGATGGGATAGGCAATCGCGGGCGCTTCACCGGAGCGTTCGCGTGCAGGAACGATATCCGCCCCTAACATGGTCCGGAGTTGCTGGTAATTTGCTTCGGCCGCTTCGAGACTCCTCGCCAAATCCATCACTTGGGCGTTTGCGCTTCGTAGTTGCTGTGTGTCGCGTTCCAACCCTGGGACGCGCGCGGCCGTACGCGCCACCGGTGCATAGAGGACCGCCGACATCGCAACAATCACCACAAAGGCCGCCAAACCGAACACCACTGTGCGCACAAACCACAGGGGTAGACGAACGGAGCGAGATTCGGCGTCACTATCTTTGTGGACGACGAACGTAATACGGCGTCCGGTCATCCGTTGTAGGGTTCACCAAGCACGATCTCCATGATTCGCGCGAGATCGTCGTGTGAATAGAAGTTGATACCGATCTTCCCGCTGTCTTTCCCTCGTGGGGAAACCGTGACATCAGTTTGGAGCCGCCTCCGAAGCGTCTCCTCTACCCGTCGCACATGTGGATCACGTACGCCTTCTCCCTTCTTTCGTCGGGAACGCTTCGTCCGATTCCGAACGAGAGACTCGACCTCGCGCACCGACAACCGCCGCTCCACGACAGCCTCGGCAATGGCGGTCATCCCCGACGCATCGAGCCCAAGGAGGGCCCGCGCGTGCCCGGAACTCAGGGCACCGCTGTGCACCATGGTCTGCACATCATTGGGCAGGTTCAACAAACGCAGCGCATTGGCAACAGCTGCGCGACTGCGACCAACCAACCCCCCCACATCGCTTTGAGAGAGCGCGAACTCCTTTACCAGCCTCTCATAACCTCGGGCTTCGTCAATCGGTGAGAGTGCATCGCGTTGCAGGTTTTCGACGAGCGCAAAGGTAAGAACAGCCTGGTCATCCGCCACTCGCACGACTGCATCGATTCGGCCCCACCCAAGACGCTGTGCAGCACGCCAGCGTCGTTCACCCGCGATCAACTCATATCCACTGTCTGCGGCACGCCGAACAACGATCGGCTGCAGCAGGCCCGATGTACCCATCGAACTTGCGAGTTCTTCGAGCTGCGTTTCATCGAAAACATGACGAGGCTGAAACGGGTTCGGACGAATGCTCGTTACGTCGAGCTGGGTCAGTGATCCTTCGGCTCTCGCTGCTTCCACTGACGACGGACCAAGCAACGCTTCCAGCCCCCGGCCCAACCGGCGGCGGCCCCCGGTCATGAGGTGACCTCGGTAGGTTGCCGCGGAGTTGCTGGTGCCGACTGACCCGCAACTCTTTCCATCAGTTCTTGCGCCAGAGAGAGATAACATTTTGCGCCAACTGACTGCACGTCGTACAGCAAGATCGGTTTTCCAAAACTCGGCGCCTCTGCCAAACGCACGTTGCGGGGAATTACTGTCCGGTAGACCTGTGCCTCAAAATATTCCTTTGCTTCGATGGCGACCTGCTTCGACAGATTGAGCCGTGCATCGTACATAGTGAGGACCACGCCGTCGATAGCGAGCGCCGCATTGCAGTTCTGCTGAACGAGCGTGATGGTGTTCAACAGTTTCGACAGCCCTTCGAGTGCGTAGTACTCGCATTGGATCGGTATCAATACTGAATGTGCTGCCGTGAGCATGTTCAGCGTGAGCATGCCGAGTGACGGCGGACAATCAATGAGGACATACTCGTACCGTCCCGCAAATCCTCGCAGCACCTTTTGCATGACGAATTCGCGCTGCTGCCGATTCACCAACTCGACCTCGGCACCGACAAGATCCTGCGTAGCAGGCACCACATCCAACATCTTGAAGTTGACGCTCGGGATGACTACCTCGGCCAAAGTGACATCGCCGGCGAGGGCGTCGTACAATGACAATTGAATGGAGTTCGTCTGGATCCCGACACCACTCGTCGCGTTGCCTTGAGGGTCAGCGTCTACGAGCAGGGTCTTGCGTTCCGCGGCGGCCAGTGACGCAGCTAAATTCACGGCGGTCGTGGTCTTGCCTACCCCCCCTTTTTGATTAGCAATTGCGATAATGCGCGTCACGGCGTTCTAACTCATTTGTGTATAATAATTTACAGTATCTAGAACTAGCATCGGTGCACCCCAAGTGTTTGGGGGGGACGGCAAATATACAGGGGATGGTGTGGTGGCGCCACAGTCTGCAGGCGGCAGGGAGTCGCCAAAGGGAATGCTCAAGGCTTCAGTGTTTCACGTGAAACACCCACTAGGCAACCGATCGGCGCAGCTTGATGACTTCGAGAACGAGGTTTTGGAGGTCTGATGGCGACACTCCGGGAATCCGCCCGGCTTGTGCCAAAGACTCAGGCCTCACGTTAACCAGCTTATCACGCGCCTCGGTGGAGAGGCTCTTGAACTCAGGGTAGGGAAGATCGGCGGGAAGCCGGAACGAGGCCATCTCCGTGAGTTTCTTCGCTGCCTCGCGTTCTCTCTTGAGGTAGCCAACGTACTTGAGTTCGATCTCAACCGAAGTCCATTCCTCGCCACTGGGCAAGACGTCGGTGGCG
>JBDHLU010000023.1:0-27257 GCA_039656555.1 Gemmatimonadota bacterium
GGAGTTGCCGGGCTCCCCATGGCGCACCCACTCGCGTAGGCCCAATTCCTCCCCCATCTTACCAGCATGCCCGACCCCATCGAGCAGCTGACGTCCGCGCTCGCCGACCACTATCGCATCGAGCGCGAGGTGGGGCAGGGCGGCATGGCTACCGTGTACCTTGCCCAAGACCTCAAGCACAATCGCCAGGTTGCGGTTAAGGTGCTGCGACCGGATCTCGCGGCCACGCTGGGTCCCGATCGGTTCCTCCGCGAGATCGAGATCGCCGCGCAACTTCACCACCCGCACATCATGCCGCTGTACGACTCGGGCGAGGCTGATGGATTCCTTTATTACGTCATGCCCTACGAGCAGGGCCAGTCGCTGCGGGAGCGCCTGACCAGGCAGGGTGAGCTGCCGATTGCCGAGGTCGTGCGTCTGCTCGAGCACGTGGTCGACGCGCTGGCGCACGCGCACGAACACGGAGTCGTCCATCGCGACATCAAGCCTGAGAACATCATGCTGTCGGGCCAGCACGCCATCGTCACGGACTTCGGCGTGGCGAAGGCGGTGAGCGAGGCGACCGGTCGCCAGCAGCTGACGACTGCGGGCGTCGCACTTGGCACGCCGTCGTACATGGCGCCGGAACAGGCGTCGGCCGATCCCAACATCGATCAACGGGCCGACATCTACGCGATTGGTATTGTGGCCTACGAGCTGTTGACGGGACAGCCCCCGTTCACCGGTAATACCGCGCAGGCGGTGCTCGCTGCCCACCTCACGCAAAAACCCGAACCGGTTTCGACCCATCGGGATACCGTACCGCCGGCGCTCGAAGCGCTGGTGATGAGATGTCTCGAGAAAAAGGCGGCGGACCGGTGGCAGTCAGCCAACGAACTGGGAGCACAGCTGCGTGCCCTGGGGGCGACCTCGAGTGTTGGGATCACGCCAACCGCCGGCGTGGAGCCGGTGAAGCGCTGGTCGCCCGTGGCGAAAGTCGGGATCGTCGTCGCCGCCCTGGTCGTGCTCGCCGGCGCGTATGGCACGATGCAATTCGGCAAGGTGGGACGTGCCGGCACGTTGATTGGGCGGGATCTGCTGGCCAAGGACGACCTGATCCTGGTCGCGGAGTTCGAGGATCGCACGGACGATGCGACACTTGGCCAGACCATTACCGACGCGGTGCGCGTGGAGCTGCAACAATCACCAGTTGTGGAGGTGCTCAGCCAGGCGGGCATGTGGGATGGTATGCGGCGCATGGGGCTCGACATTGGCACCGCGCTGCCCGACTCCCAGGTGCGCGAGTTGGCGGAGCGCGAGAACGCCAAAGCGTACGTCGCGGGCGAAGTGAGCCAGCTGGGGGCAGGGTATCAGATCACGGCGCGGGTGATCGCCACAGCCGACGGCACCGAAGCGCTCACTGTGCGCGTCACCGCCGCGAACGATGACGAACTCATCGGCGCGTTAGAGGAATTGGGACTGCAGCTCCGGAGGGATATTGGTGAGTCGCTACGGTCAGTGCGCAGCGCGCCCCCGCTGAGCCAAGTCACGACGTCGTCTCTGCCGGCGCTGCGCGCGCTCATGGCGGGCAGTCGAGCGGAACGGGGCGGCGACCGCCCACGGGCGATCACGCTCATCGAAGAGGCGCTTCGGCTCGACAGCACGTTTGCGACCGCATGGCGCTCGCTCGCTGTCATGCACGTAAATTCCAACCGCTATCGGGAGGCGACGGATGCGATTGCACGCGCCTACGTGTTCCGCGACCGTTTACCGGAACGCGAGCGGTTGGGCGTAACATCGATGTACCATTCGCTGCGAAGCGAGTACGACCTCGCCGAAGTCGCGGAACGCCAGCTCATCGATCTCGAGCCAGATGATCCGTTTGGGTACGTGGGGTTGTCCAACGTGCTGCTGAAGGTGCACCGATGGCCCGAGGCGGAAGCGGCGGCGCTCGAGGGCGTGGAGAAAGATTCCTCAGAACAGATCGCCTATTGGAACGCGGTAGAAGCTCAGATCGCCCAGGGTCGATTCGATGCGGCGGATTCGACACTCGCGCTCATGGCTCCGTACTTTCCCGACGGGGCCTGGCACCGAGAGATGGTGCAGTCGAACCTCTTGGCGCAACGTGACCTCGAGGCGTTAAGACTCTTCCACGATTCGTTGGGCGCTGAGGGGATCCTACAACAAGACGTACAAGCACAGTTCTCTCAGTGTCTCTCGTTTTTCTATCGCGGTCGCCTCACAGAAGCGCGACAGTGTTCCACCTTGTTCCCATTCCCGCAGATGTTGTTCCCGCGGCTCCGATATTTGAGCGATACGACGGGCGTCCTCCGAGGGATCGAACTCGGCAGAACCGCGATGGTGGAGGGCCAGGACACCGAAGCCGTGGCCTTCTTCGTCGCGTTGCTCGCCGAAATGGGACAGACCTCGGAGGCGCAGGCGTTGTTGGACGAGTGGCGCGACCTTGTCGGGGCGGACGACCCAGTCTTTCTCGTGTACCACAACTACGCCGAAGGCGCGATCGCGCTGGCGGACGGCGACTTCGATAGCGCAGCGCAGGCGTTCCTCGCGTTCAATCGATCCGGGTACCCCACGTCACTGCACCTATTCAATCGCGGGTTCTCTGAGGCGGCCAACGCCATGGATCGTGCCGGTCGTCCGGATTCCGCGATCGCGCTGTACGAACGCGCGCTCGCGCAGCCGTCCATTTACGCTGGTAACTACGAAGTCAGGTGGTATCCGTTTGCGCTCCGTCGACTCGGCGAGCTGTATGAAGCGCGCGGGGATCGCGACCAGGCCGTCGACTACTACCAGCGGTTCATCGATCTGTGGCGCGACGCCGATGCTGAGCTTCAGCCGCAAGTCGATGACGCGCGGCAGCGGTTGGTAGGGTTGGTGGGAGAGCGGGGTTAGCGGTATCTCTCAGCGAGCTAGGCGCGTTCTGCTCCCGGCCTCCGGTTTTCCACGACGAACGATGTCCCGGTCGAAACCGGGTCGGACGGCACCCGTCAGGCCTCCCTGCCCGGCGCTATCTGTGATTGTGGGCTGGATCCCGGCAGCGGATCAGGTCCGTACTGATTGTCCCCAGTGGTCCCGCGCAAGAACCAGAGCTCGATCAAGGGCCAGATCTGGACGAGGGGAATGAGCAGCACGAGCAGGAACCAGCCGCTCTTGTCCCGGTCGTGGGCACGCTTCACCGAGAGTGCGGCTTGCGCCCACAATTGCAGAACACCGGTGACCCAACCTTCACCGAAGAGGAAAGGCACGGATGTGGCAAGGCCGACGCCGATCTGGTACAGCCAAAACCGCTTTCTGTTGAGACGTGCCTTGAAGGAAAACAGAACATCAAACGGGTCCATGTGTGCCTCCCAGCACCTTCACGGTTGCCCACGTATCGCGCTTACGTTGGGAAGAGTATCCCGGCAATCACAAGACCTCATCGCTTGAACATGAGGGGATGGGACGGCAACGACCCCGTGTCGATAATCCGGCCTTCCATCATCACCATGGACTGTTGCCTGATATTCGAGATGTCGGCAAGGGGGTCACCGTCCAACAGCAGCAGATCCGCGAGCTTACCAACTTCGATCGTCCCGAACTCCGCAAGTCCCTTGCTAGCCAGGGCTCCATTTCGCGTGGCCGCTACGATGGCCTGTCCCGGTGTCATACCGAGTTCAACGAGTCCCTCGATCGCGAGCAGCGTGCCGATTCCCGGCTCTTGCCAGATCGGTTTCGGTTGCCGGGCAAACTGCGGAGCGGCACCGGCATAGTTGTCCGTCCCCAAGGTTACGACGCACCCTCCGTCGATGAGCTTTATTGCATTCTTCCGGCGCGTTTCAGCACCGAGCCCTAGTGCCTGCGCCTCACGGCGTTTCTCGGCCGTAGTGGGCTCCCGCTCAATGGGTATGCGTAACGTGCCTTCGTTGGCCGACGCGGTAGCCGATCGACGCTCGGCCGCCTCCTTCGACACCAGGTGCGCCTCCCATGCGGGACCGGTGATGGTGTTCACCAGCATCGAGCAAATCACACCACGATCGCGGAACTCACGCACGAGATGATCCGAGAGCTCTCGCCCCGCCAACACCTCTGGGTGCTGCACCAGATCCACACCGGCCTCCAGTGTCAATCGCAGCCCCTCGGGATTCGTGGCGTGAGTTTCGACGACCAAACCTCGCCGTTGCGTCTCTTCGACGATGACTTGTTGGGCCGCCGGCGAAAACCCTATCAGAGTCGGGAAGGACCAATGACTGGTGCCACCGTATTTGACGAAGTCGACGTCCTTGTCGAGGTACTCGTTGATGGCGACACGCAATTCCTCTGGGTAGAGGTCCATCAACTCCTCGCCGGTCCCTTGGGCGATGTAGTCGGTAAACTCCTCTTCGTAAACCGATAGTTGGTTCTCGGGAATCAACGCGAAGGTAATCGAATACGGTCCACCCCAACCAACGATGTTGCCGGCAACCAGCATGCGTGGCCCAACCGCAGTTCCCGACGCGATTGCATCGCGCACCTTCTTGAGCGGTACGAGGGCGCCGTAGCTGTCTCGGATCGTCGTGACTCCGTGTTTCAGGTGCATCTGTGCCGCTTCGAGCGTGAGGTCCTCGTCCATGTAGCGGTACAGCACCGAGGTCTCTTTGCGATCCTTGTTGCCACCGCCATAGAGAGAGATGTGGACGTTCGTATCGATGAATCCCGGCGTTAGGTACTTTCCGGTACCGTCGATGACCCGCGCCCCACTCGGAATGGTCACGTCGCCACGGGGACCCACCGCCGTAATGCGACGCCCCGTCACGACCACTGTCGCGTCGGGAACCGCCGGGCCACCATTGCCGTCGATGACCGTCACCCCGACGATAGCGGTGACCCCGTCCTGGGCCACAACCACGCGTGCTCCAACCAACGCCAGGTGAAGCGACACGACACAGACGATTGCTGTCGGACTGATCTGGGGTTTCATGCGCGCACCTCGTGAGGGTAGTGGACCGAAAAGTATCCGCGCCATGCCCGGCGTCCGCAAGGAAGGGCCTTGAGATTGTGGCTGGCCAGTGCGTTGCGAGTGATATCGACCATCGGCTATCGACCACAAAAAAAGGCGACCCCCACCCCGAAGGATGAAGGCCGCCTTTCGCAAGAGTTACCCGGAGTCAGAGGATTAGCTCCCGCTGTTCTTCTTCCTGTCGCCTCCGCTTGGACTGATGTATCCGCGGTAGGGCGGCGAGGAGCTCCGGCTTCCATTCCCAAGAGGTCTGGCCATGACCTTTTGGTTCGCTCATGCGGGCGCTGCAGGTCGATCGAGTCGCGGACCGATCTCCTACACTGCACACCGAAACGCCAGATCGGCGTGGATGAGACAACGCGACTGGTCTCACCAGCCCGATAAGGGGTAGCTACCCGGATCGTCGGACGCCTGAGCCCTTGATAAGTAGGCGGCCTCCCCGGAATTCCCCTACGGGCCTCGTCAAGCATTGGGCGTAACCAGAACAGCCAGGCTCTGGCCCTTCCCCAACGAGACGAACGCCCTCAAAATAAGCCCCTGACAGGGCCGTGCAAGTGCCGAAGTTTCTTTGGTTTAGCACACTTTTCCACAATAATTGTGGAGGGGTATCTCCATATGAATCATCGGCTTGCACAGCTTTCCCACGAGATGTTGAGTTGGGGAAAAGATGAGGGATCAGGTTTCGACATCGGGAGTGTTAATAAGGGGGGCGTCAAGGAGGGACAGGAGGGACAGTAATCAATCCTGTCCCACCCGTCCCCCCTGTCCCCCCTGTCCCCCCTGTCCCCCCTTGACGCCCCCCTTATACTCCCCGCGGCGTCTCGCCGCTAACAGCTATTCCTAGCCCACCATTAGAGAGGAACTGAACCGACAATGACCCCAGAAGAGTTCTTTGCATATGCGAAGGAACACGATGCTGAGATGGTCGACCTCAAGTTCACCGATTTGCTCGGCACGTGGCAGCATTGCTCATTCCCGATCGAGACATGGGACAAGGACACCTTCACCGACGGGGTCGGATTTGACGGCTCGTCAATCCGTGGATGGCGGGATATCCACATGTCGGACATGCTTGCGGTGCCGGATGCGTCCACGGCCTGCTTGGATCCGTTCTTCAAGGATCCGACTGTTTCGGTGATCGCGAACATCGTCGATCCGATGACTAAAGAGGACTACACGCGGGACCCGCGGCACGTCGCGAGAAAAGCGACGGAGTACCTCAAGCAGACGGGCATCGCCGATACGTGTTTTATCGGGCCTGAGCCCGAATTCTTCGTCTTTGACGAGGTCCGATACGAGCAGACGCAACATCGCGGCTTCTACCAGATCGACTCGGTAGAGGGTGCATGGAACACTGCTCGGTTCGAAGAGCCGAACCTCGGGTACAAGCCGAGTTACAAGGGCGGCTATTTCCCAGTGAGCCCGACCGATACGTATCATGATCTCCGCGGCGATATGGTAAAGGAGATGCGTAAGGTCGGGATCGTGGTCGAGGCGCACCACCATGAGGTTGGAACCGCCGGCCAGTGCGAGATCGACGTGAGGTTTGAGCCGCTTCTCAAGATGGGTGACCATTTCATGTGGTTCAAGTACATCATCAAGAATGTCGCAAAGAACGCATCGAAGACCGCCACCTTCATGCCGAAGCCGATTTTCGAGGACAACGGCTCAGGGATGCACACGCACTTGTCGCTGTGGAAGGACGGCAAACCGCTGTTTGCGGGTGACAAATATTGCGACCTGAGTCAGGAGGCTTTGTACGGCATCGGCGGGTTGTTGACGCATGCGCCGGCGCTCCTGGCGTTTGCCGCACCGACCACCAATTCCTATCGACGCTTGGTGCCCGGATTCGAGGCACCGATCAACCTGGTCATGTCGGCGCGGAACCGGTCGGCCGCCGTTCGTATTCCGATGTACCACTCGAGCCCGAAGGCCAAACGACTCGAGTTCCGTTGCCCCGACCCGACGGCCAACGGGTATCTCATGTTCTCCGCCATGATGATGGCTGTGCTCGATGGCATCGAGAACAAGATCGATCCGGGCGATCCGCTCGACCGGAACATCTACGAGATGACGGAAGAAGAGCTTGCTCATCACCGTCACACTCCCGGAACGCTTGACGAAGCCCTGGAGGCTCTTGCCAACGACCACGCATTCCTGTTGAAGGGTGACGTGTTCACGGACGACCTGATCCAGACGTGGATCGACTATAAGATGGAAAACGAGGTAATTCCGCTACGGCTCCGCCCGCACCCGCACGAGTTTCATTTGTATTACGACAGCTGATCAAACAAGAATGGGGGGCGAAAGCCCCCCGGTTCTTGTTCGATCAGCTGTCAGTCGATCGTCGATCTTCGAGGAGGGCCGATCTGCCGGTTGGCCACGCGGGATTTTGGGTGCTACCCACTCCCGCTCACTTCGCGTTGGTTGGCGCCAGATCTAACTGGGGATATATGACGCCCGCGTAGCGGTGACTCCTAGTCTGGGTTCGCCACCACGATGTGCCGAAACCCAGAGCCATGCCAACGCCCGAAGTCACCGTCCGCCCACGACCTCCACGGCTCGATCTCGGTTCCCATAGCTGTCGAAGCGAATCTCTCCCGTCGTGCCAATCGATGACGCGTTCGCGAGCGCGTTTCGCACCGCGGCGCGATCTGGCCCCGCCTGCTCGACGGCGTTCAGGAGGATCGTGACGGCGTCGTACGCGTACGCGGCGACGGTCGGCATGTCACCAAAGCGGGCGCGGTACCGCCGATCGAGATCGGCACCAGAATCAGTGGCCACATATCCTGGTGCGAGGAGTTGCATGCCGAGCTCACCGGGCGCGATGGCGTTTCGAAGTCCGGTGGCGAAGACGCCGTCGAATCCGGCGTCTCGAAGTGTGTGTGCCAGTGTCTTTGTCTCGGACGGGGAGGCGAACACGACTACGGCGTCGACGTCGCTAGGTAGGTGCGCGGCGGTCATCACGTGACGGGGGCTCACGGCCTCGATGCGTGTCGGTGCCTGTCCCCGTGCCGTGCCTTCTCGCGTAAATGCGTCGGCGGCCACGCGGTGGTCGTACGAGTCCCCGATGATCACCGCGACGGTCACACATTCCCGTTGCAGGAGTTCCTGCCACAATGCCGCGGCCTGCTGTCGATCGCTGGGCACCATGCGGAAGAACCACGGCACGAACGCGGCAGACAGCGTTGCGTCGCTGGCCCACGGTGAGATCATGACCACTCGGCCCTTGGCGACAACCTGCTCGATGAGGTGCGCGTCGCGGCCACCCAGGCCGCCGATCACGCCAACGACCTCGTCCTCGAATACGATGCGAACGATCTCGCCGGTACCCGCACCCCACGGTCCGTCGATTTCACGGACAATGATTTCGACCGGGCGACCGCGCACACCGCCATCCGCGTTTGCCGCATCGACGCGTAAGCGGACCGCACGTCGCGTGGCCTGCGCCAGTGGGTCGACATCCGCGGGGAGCAGCAGGCCGATCCGTATGGGCAGGGTGTCGACATCTCTGCCGTGCGCACTGGTGTGTTGCGGAACTCCCGTGAGTGCTGCGGTGGCGAGCGCCAACCCAATTTGTAGGACGATCACTGCACGACGGCGGTGCCCGCCACGTGTCGGCCGACAGCGTGTGCGACGGGTGCGATGTCCGTCATCAGGGCGTCGAACACGGCTGGCCTGAGCGATTGCGATCCGTCACTGAGAGCCTCCTCGGGGTGCGCGTGTACTTCGATGAGCAAACCGTCAGCGCCGACGGCCACGCTCCCGAGACTCATGACTGTCACCATCTCCCAGCGCCCGGTCCCATGGCTCGGATCGACGATAACCGGGAGATGACTAAGAGACTTGACCAACGGCACGGCCGTCAAATCGAGTGTGTTGCGCGTTGCGGTTTCGAACGTACGTATGCCGCGCTCGCAGAGGACGACCTGATCGTTGCTCTGCGACAAGATGTATTCGGCGGCGAGCAGCCACTCCTCGATGGTGGCACTCATGCCGCGTTTCAGCAGCACCGGCTTCCCGCTTCGTCCGACGGCCTCGAGCAACGGTGTCTGATGCATACTCCGCGACCCGATCTGCAGCATATCGACATGGGCGCACGCGACATCGACCTGGGAGGAGTCCATCACCTCGGTGACGACGGGCAGCCCGATTTCTCGTCCCACCTCGCCGAGCACCCGTACACCTTCCTCCTTCAATCCTTGAAAGGCGTACGGTGATGTGCGGGGTTTGAAGGCGCCCCCGCGCAACATCGTTGCACCGCTCTGCTGGACCGCCATGGCGGTCTCCAACAACTGCTCCGGACTTTCGACGGAACAGGGTCCGGCAATCACGGCAATTTCGTCGGCGCCAAACCGCGTGCCTCGCACGTGCACGATCGTTCCGTTGGGCCTGGACGTCCGTGCCGTGAGTCGTGCTTCGGATAACTCAGCGCTCGATCGCATGGTCGTCACGTTCCATTGGGGATGAAAAGAAGGAGTACTTGCCGTTCTGCACGACGGCCATCCAGACGGGTCCCACATCGTTCCACGTGGCGTCGAACGGGATCAACCCGGTGACGCCCCGGAACGATTCCATGTCCGTCAACGCATCACGGATCCGCACGCGATTGAGCCCGGCCTTCCGGACAGCTTGGATGACCATCCACATCCCGTCATACGCGTGGGCCGCATAGGCGTCGGGCGGCTCGCTGAATCGTTCCGTATACCGCTCCGCAAACCCGAGGTACAGTGGGTCTTCAGCCTTGGGATTGAACGGATATGTTGCCACCACACCCTCGGCGGATCCTCCGGCCGCGATGAGAAACTCGTCGCTCACGAGCCGATCGGGACCGAACACTGGTTGTTTGAGACCCATCTCGCGCATACGATGCAGGATGTTGCCGACATCGCGGCCGTCACCCCACAACACCACGGCATCGACATCTGCGCTGCCGATCCGTTCGAGCTGTGACTGCACCTCAACCGAGCCTGGTGCGTACCGCAACTCCAGCACGAGCGGCGCTCCAAGCCGTCGCATTGCGTCGACCAACTCACCAGTACCGACTCGCCCGTACCGATCGTTCGAGCGGAGTAACGCCACTCGGCGGAACCCACGAACCTCGTGGATGTAGAGGGCGAGCGCATAACTCGCCTGACGATCGTCCGCAATGCACCGAATGATCCACGGAATGGCAGTTTCGGTGAGCGTCGGGTCGGTCGTCGCCGTGTTGACGATTGGCATGTCGAGCTTGAGTGCCAGCCGGACCATGATGTGGGAATTGGCACCGTCGATCGATCCAATGGTGGCCCACACGCCTCGATCGTAGAGTGCCACCAACTCGTTTCCCGATGCCCCCCACAGCCCGAGATCGTTTCGCGTCACCACGGCGAACGGAAGCCCTCCCAACCCGCCCGCCGCGTTTGCCTCGTCGATTGCCATGGTTGCCCCGCGCACGATGCGCAGACCCCACTTGGCGTTCAGCGATCCCTCGAGCGGCGCGAGCACGCCGATTCGAACTGTATCGACATCCGGGGGTGGGCCCACGTCCCGACCGGGTCCGCGAAACGCTTGTGGCTCGACGAAGAACACCTTGTACGGAACCTGAAAACTCTTGTACGGCCGGAGCGCCACCGGTGTCCTTGCGTATCGAGTCGAGTCGCCCTGTGCGGTGGCCGCTTGCGCCATCGCGACCGCGAGGAGCCCCGTTACGATGACGGTACGCGGACAAGTCACGGTGATGGTGTCCGCTTGACGGCTATCGCTTCGATCTCGACCAACAGGTCCTCGCGGCAGAGCCGTGCCTGGATGCCAGTGCTGGCCGGAAGCGGAGCCAATCCGTTCCACGAGAAGAACGCCGTTCGGACTGCGTTAAAATCTGCATAGTCACGTTCGATGTCACGCAGATAGCAGGTCGTACGAACGATGTCGTGCCAGGTCATTCCATTGCCATCGAGGATGGCCGTGATATTTCGAAAGGTGCGCCACAACTGGGCTCGGAAATCACCGAGGTGGACGGACGCACCCTGCTCGTCCACGCTGGCGGTTCCGGAGATGAGGAGCAGGGTCGCAGCGCCCAGCGGTAAGGCGAGCGCCCGCGAAAAGGACGACGGCTTCGTGTAGTCGTAGGCCTCGTTCAGCACCTGCGGTACGGACGTGGCGGTGCGGGGCCACACAGCAGCGTCGCCATCGCGTGTGCCGGCTGCCGGAAGCCTGCCCGTTTCGTCTGGGAGCATGCCGAGCTGTTGCAACTCTTCGCGCTCTCCATCCGACAAACGATCCACGTCGATTGAGAATGCGGGTTGGTGTCGAATCAATACGTCAGTCATGCGATACCTTTCCTTTATAGGTGTCAAGCTTGCCAGTCCGTATGGCCCTCATGGAGGAGTCGTCATCATCGTCCCGGTCTGGACTCCACGGCTGAGTCCGGCGGCCGTGGCCACCCAGATCACGTCGTCCAGGAAATCCACCCCGAGTACGTAGTTGTCGATGAGGGCGGAATCGATCGTGATCTCGTCGGCGCGCCCGTCCGCGGTGACGATGGCAACGCCGCGACCGTCGTCACGCCGGCGATAGGTGACCCACGTGTCGCCGTCGAACGTGGACAGGCCCTGGTCGGTACAGATCCACGCCGATCGGCCGCGCGCCCGCACGGCGTTGATGAAGTTGCTCGCGAGCCCGCTGTCGTCGTCGAAATAACCGGACCAGTGCGTGCCGTCGTAGCGACTCAGTCCGAAGTACGTCCCGACCCACAACACGCCTTCCGCAAAGGCAACCCCTGTCGTCACGTCGTGCACCACGCCGTCATCGGGGAAGAGGTCGATTTCCATTTCGCCGTCGGGGTCGCGGAATTCTCGCCACTGCCCATCGGTCGTGTCGTACTCGAGCACGCCGCCGCCCCACGCGGCGATGTACACGAGTCCGTCAGCAGTGTGCACACCGTAGGTCCACGGTTCGTGCATGGGCGCGTTCTGTTCGTTGAAGATCGACCACGTGCCCGTGCGGGAATCGAGTCGAGCGATGCCGGCCGCTGTCGCTACCCACACTCGACCGTTCTCCACCGTGACACCGTAGACGACGTCGTTCACCAGTCCGCTGTTGAACTGGTTGAAGGTCTCCATCCGCCCTACGGACCACCGGTTCAACCCGCCGAGCGTCCCGATCCACACGTCGCCGGTTTCGGGGTCGCCCTCTACCGCCAGTACGACCGGATGCGCCAGTCCATCGGCTACGCCGACATGGTGCCAGCGACCGTCTTCGAGATAGGCCGCACCTTTGTCCGTGCCGATCCACACACGGCCATCCACGACGCGCACAGTGAAGACCTTGTTGGACGGCAGTCCGTCTGCGGTGGTGTACGAGGTCCACTGGTCGTACACGGCGATTCGAGTGCCGGCGCGACGCACGGCCACGCGTTCCACGAGTGAATCATGGGCCGGCGTCATGCCAGTCTCCAACTTTGCCATTGCGTGTCCCACACCTGTTCCTCCCCATGCTGTGATGCTCACCAGCGACACGGCGACGATCACGTACCGCTTCACGCTCACGGGCCACTTCCTCCGAGTGTTTTGAGGTATTCAATCAGATCGTTGAGTTGCGATTTGCTGAGATCGTTTGCCACACCGTGACGGTCGTCCGGATTGAACACCGTCCAGATCTCCTCGAGCGTCGCGGCGCGGCCGTCGTGCAAGTACGGGGCGGTTTCATACAGGTTGTTGAGCGCCGGAGTATCGAACGTGTGCTGCGAATCGTGGTCACCGCCCGTACCGACGTCCGCCATGTTCCCATCGGTGAACTGCGGGCCCGGATGGCAGGTTACGCATTGACCGTCCGGTGGAATCGGCGTGCCGTCGTTGGTGACCGTACGCTCGAATAGGGTGGCGCCGCGCACGTGCTGGGCTGCGGGTGTCTCGCCGGTGCGATATCGGTTCGGCGAGTGCTCCAGCGAAAGGATGTATGCCACCAGTGCCCGAAGGTCGTAATCCGAATATGGCTCCGTGCGGGTGAGCCACTTCGCGAATCGATATCCGCATTGTGCGTAGAGGCTCGGGTTCTTGCCCGTCCACTTGTACGGCGCGGTCGCCCGGAGATTGCGGAGCGACAGGTTGTTGACGATGTTGCGGCCGAGGCCGTCGGGCTCGAGGTCGTAGGTGAGTTGATCGGTGTGTCCTTCGGGATGACAGGAGCGGCAACTGAACTGCCCCTGATAGGTCTGGCCGGCATTGTGGAACAGCCGCTGCCCGTGGCGGCGGAAGGTCATGGGCTCCGTGCCCAACACGATCGAATCGACCACCGACAGATTCGCGACGTCGATCACCGCGACGCGATCGGCCAGACGCTCGGCGACGTAGAGTCTGGTCCCGTCTGGACTCATTACCATGCCCTTGGGGTTCGCCCCGGTTGGAATGCGGGCCAACACGAACGCCTGGCTGGCGGTTAGATCGTTGGCGAGTGTGGGAGTTCGATCGACCGGCACGGAGGCAACGAGACCTCTGAGTGCCGCGAGGTCGATGGCCGTGACGACATCGGCGCCGGCGTGGGTGACGAACGCCCGCTGGCCGTCCGGGGTGATGACCACGTCGTACGGATCGGCGTAGAACCGGTCCACGTCGTCGAGCAGCACCTGCGCCACGTCTCCGGTGGCGAGATCGATGATCGCGAGACCGAACGTCATCATCCAACCGCGCCCGACCTGCGTAGCGGGCAGAAGGTTCTTGGGCCGCGCGATCGTTGCCAAGGCCAACGACCCGTCGGGTGTGACGGCCACGCCTTCCACGATGTGCGCTTGGTCGAGCGTGATCCGCTCCGTCACGCGGCGCGCCTGTCGATCGATGATCGTGAATTCCGTCCGTGGGGGTGTGCGGTAGGGTACCGGATCCGTGATCCGATTCGTCACGAGAATCGCCTGGCCGTCGACCGTCGCCCGAAGCGTGTACGGGTGTTGCCCCGCCGATAGGCGCCGCGTCACTCGACGGTCGTCGAGGTCGAACACCACGACCTCGTTCGCATTGGAGTTGGCCACGAACATCGTGCCGCTCGCACGATCGACCACGAGCCCAGCCGGTTCGGTGCCGACGTCGAATGTCTCCAGTTCCACACCTTGGTGGAGGTCGACGAGGGAAACCGTGCCGTCACGGCGATTCGTCACGTAGGCGGTGCGGTCGTCGGCATCGAGCACCACGCTGTGCGGTTGCGCGCCGACCGGAATGCTGTCCACCACGGTGCCACGTGCGACGTCCACCACGAGCAGCGCGTCGGCTTCTTCAGCCGTCACTATGAGGGTCGAGCCATCGCTGGTCATCGCCATCTGGAGCGGCGACAAGTAGTCGCGCTGCCAGAACCGCGAGAGGGGCCCCTCCGTGCGGGGCAACACGTGACAGTGCGCGCAATTACGACTCGCGGATTCGATACCAGTGATCCGCTGTACGTGCACCGTCAGGCCATGGTGCGCGCCAGCCACCATCACGATTCCGAACACGCCAACGGCGGCGAAGAGGTGCGGGGTCACACGGGGGCGCCACCTCATCGTGCCTCCGAGGTCGACCGTGGCAACCGGCTTGCGGTCCGCTCGACCGCGAGCGGCACGCGGTTGGGTGGGGCCATGCCGCGAGGTTCGTGACATCCGATACATCCACGGTGCTCGCCCGGGCGCACCCAGAGCCAATCCGACGGCCCTCGAATGGTGCGTCCCTCGGCGTCCAGTGTTTCGAGTCGAAAAGGCATGTCGGCGGGGAGTTCGACGAAAAACGACCCGTCGACCTCGACCTTTACCTCACCCCACACGCTCCCCACCGACAATACACGAAGTCGAGCCGCTCGCTGATCGCGCCCGCGGTTGGGCGCGTCGCTCGACAGGTTGGCATCGATCCCGTAGATCCACCCGACGTCCTTGGTTGTGTCGACGACCGAGAGCAGGCCTCGTCCAACCATCGGTGCATCCGTCGCGACGACGTCGATGACGTCCATCGTGTCGCGCCGGTGCCGAGCCTCTGGGATAGCCTCCCCCGTTCTGTGCACATACGCGCCACCCAAGGCTTTCTCGAGCAACTCGAGTCCAGTGCCGTCCGGCCGAATGGCGAGCCGTCGCACGGGTCCCGCGTCATTTGCGGGGCGATGCACAAACGCGATCCGCCCATCACGCAGGATTCCGGGTGTCACATCGTCACCGGGATGATGGGTCACGCGCTCGAGTCCGGATCCGTCGCGACCGATCGTGTAGAGCGCCCAATCATCGTCGGCACCTTGGCGTCCGCTGAACAGGATGCGATCGGGTCCGATGTAGATCGGGTCGGTTGCCTCGAGGCCGGTGATTAGTTTCTGCGGTTGGTCACCGTCGATTGCCACCTCCCACAGCGACCACGGATCGCTCGCGGTCTTGCGGCCCGAAAAGACGACGTGCGTGCCGTCGGGTGAGACGTGCGCGCCGCGTGCCGCGTACAACCCCACCGAAAGCACGTGGTCCGGCGCAGACCCATCGACCGGAACAGCGACGACCGTCGATGGCGCATCCGGCGAGGCCGCGAGTGTGAGAATCAAGTACGGTTCCGGATCGGCGTCGCTCGCGAATGACAGGGCACCGCCGGCTACGACGAGTCCTGCAACACCCGCGAACAGGTATCGCGCCCTCACGAGCCAACCCCCGGTTCGGTGATCGTGAGTACTCGATCCGCCTCCAAGTTTTCCAACACCTGGACCATACCCGATGGCCAGCGCACCTCGATGCGATCGACCGTGGTGCGCTCACCCAAGCCGAAGTGCAGGCGAGGGTCGTTCTGGGAGAGGTAGCCCGAGGCGCCGGTCCGTTGTCGCACTTGTACGAAGTCAGCAGTCTCGACGGTCACCCGTGCCCCAACACCGTCGCGATTACTCACTGTGCCAATCAAATAGAGGCTGATCCAGTGACGCTCGTTGCCGCGATCGTTCCGAAGCAGCACGCCTCGGTCGTGCAGATTGACCACGAACACATCGACGTCGCCGTCATTGTCGTAATCACCAAAGGCCGCGCCGCGTCCGACCAGCTCGCGGCGGAAGTAATTGCCGCGGTCGGTGGAGACATCGACGAACGCCCCGCCCACGTTGTCGAACACCTGATCTTCCTGCCCGTAGAGATGCTGCAGGTCACCGTTGATCTTGATGATGTCGGGATCGCCATCGTTGTCGTAGTCGACGAACGCCGTGCCCCACCCCACGTATTGGCCGCTTGGTACGGCGATGCCGGCGGTGTAGGTCACGTCGCGAAAGCTGCCGTTCCCCTCGTTGTGGTAGAGCGCGCTGTACGACATGTCGGAGACGAAGAGATCGACGTGGCCGTCGCCATCGAAGTCCGCGAAGTCCACCGCCATGCTCGACGTCGCCTCACCTTGGTGGTTGTACGCGACGCCCGATTGGAGGCCGACTTCGCGGAATTGCCCACTGCCGGAATTGAGAAAGAGGTAGTTCTCCATCGCGTCGTTCGCGACATAGAGATCGATGTGGCCGTCGTCGTTTACGTCCGCGGCGCCCACGCCCATCGCGCGGCCGTCGGGGCGCCACACGCCCGTGGACTCGGTCACATCGTCGAACGTGCCGTCCCCGTGATTCCGGTACAGCACGTCCGGCTGTCCGGGGTAGGCCAGTGGGCCAGGAAACCCGTCCGGCGCGTAGAACTGGCGGTAGTCGGGATCGAAATCGATGTAATTGCCGACGTAGAGGTCGAGGAACCCATCGTTGTCGAAGTCGGCCCACACCGCACCGACGCTGCATCCGGATCCCCCGACCCCGGCGGCACGCGTCACGTCAGTGAAGGTGCCGTCGCCGTTGTTGCGGTACAGCACGTTGGGACCGTAGTTGCTGAGGAAGACGTCGGGGTCGCCGTCGTTGTCGTAGTCACCTACCGACACACCCATTCCGTAGCTCCGGTTCCCGACGCCGGCGGAACGCGTGACGTCTTCGAACGTCCCATCGCCGCGGTTTCGATACAACCGGTTGTCGGATCGGCCCTCTGCCGGCCCGTCGCTCAATTCGGCGAGGTGGGCGCCGGTCGTGAGGTAGAGGTCGAGGGCGCCGTCTCCGTCGTAGTCCAACCAGGCGACTCCCCCGCCCACCGACTCGACCAGGTTGGAGAGCGCCGAGTCACCGATCGAATGGACGAAATCGATGCCGGCGGTGGCGGTAACGTCTCGGAAGTAGTCGCCGTCTTCCGACGGAAACGACGCGGGTACCGATCGGCGTTCGTCTACGCGGTCACTGTCGCAACCCGCGGCGAGGATGGCCACGGAAAGGCAGACGGCGGAGACCGTCGAGCGGTGACGCATCACGTGCAAGCTCCCTCCCTGGTCGGTGGGGTTCAGGCACGCTCACAAGTTCTGGCTCGATGAGCGGCCACCACGCGGCAGAACGGGCGACCCAACATCAGGTCGTCTCGTCAGCCGCACGTGGCCAGTATAGGAGAGACGCTAAGGCAGGCGCATTGACGAGAAACAAGGTCGTGATTGACGATCGTCAATCTTTTTCATGACATGGCTACCTGCTCGAGCGAGTGGACGTCGCTCACTCTAATTCCGGAGCGCAGCGTTTGGACGACGCGTCGGGCTTCGAGGTCACGGCGTGCGCGGCACACAGTCTCCGGTGCCAGACCAAGGATGGCGCCTAGGTCCCGCAGGGTCAGGTCACGCGCAACGACCGTATCGCCGCACGGCGCCTCGGTCTCCAGGCTCTGGAGCAGGAAACCGGCGAGCCGAGCTCTGGCGTTCGGGGCACTCAGGTACTCGTGCCGTTGGCGCGCCCGAGCCAGCTGGTGGTGGAGATACCGCGCCAGGTCCGTTGCGACGCCGGGGACCCGATCCATCAGGGTCCGGAGTTCGGTACCCGAGGCCTGGCATACCTCGCCCACCATCACCGCTTCTGCGCCGGTTTGGTAGGCTTCGCCAAAGACCGCCTCGAACCCGAACAGATCTCCCGATTCGAGCACCGCGGACACGTACTCTCGGCCGCTGGATTCGACCCGGATCAGTTTCACCTTTCCGGAGCGCACCGCATAGAGGTGCGTGGCCTTGTTGCCCTCCGTGTAGAGAATCTGGCGGCGCCTGAGCGGCGTGAGCCACATGCGCTCGCAGATGGCATCCACCGTCTTTGACGGAAGTGACGCCGCCTGGAGCGACCGGAGCATCGTGCAGTTACGACAGTCGGCCGTGCGCGTCTTGCGCGCCACTTTCGTGCGTCCTGCCTGCGCCCGTGAATACAGACAAGCAGTTCCCATGGACAGTCTCCCAGGAGAAGGTGGAAGTACGAAAGATTCTACACGGGATGCTAGTGATGTTCCTACGCTTGGCTACGGTGCGTCCACAGGTTCATGCGGTTTTCACGGGGTTTTCATAGATCTGGTGGATGGCGGGAGGGGACATACGTCCAGACGCGGATTGAGGGGGGCGAACGAACACGTTGCTGCCGGCAAACGACGCGTGTCGTCCGGAGGTGGCAGGGGCCACGCTGGTCGCGCGACGGGACCACGTTGTATTACTGGACGGATGGGCCTGCGGGGGTGGCCGACACGTTGTTTTCCGTTGCCATCGAGCGCGATCCGGTCGTCGTCCGTCAGCCCGAGTTCGTGCTGGAAGCCGTGAGGATCGGCTCGCCATGGGCCTGGGATCTCCATCCGGACGGGAGAAGAACCGCATCGCCCGGTTGGGTCGTCCTGAACGCTGTCCTCGATGTTGCACCCTCCCCCGCGTTACGAACGGACATGCTCGTTGAAGAACGCGATGGTCCGCTCCCAGGCCAGACCGGCCGCCGCTTCATCATGCCGCGGTGTCGTGTCGTTATTGAACCCGTGCTGCGTGCCGGGATACAGATGGCGCTGATAGATCACGCCTGCCGCCTGCAGTGCACTCTCATAGTCCGGCCAGCTCGCGTTGATCCGCGGGTCGTTCTCGGCGGACTGCACCATGATTGGGCAGCGGATCTTCGACACGTCTTCAAGGTTGGGGGCTGACCCGTAGAACGGTACGCCGGCCGCCAGGTCCGTACCCAGCCGGGTCGCGAGATAGTTCACCATACCACCGCCATAGCAGAACCCCACCGCGCCGATCCGACCGGTGCACTCCGGACGGCCCCGCAGGAAAGCCGCGGCCGCGACGAAGTCTTCCTGAGTCTTGGCCCGGTCGAGCTGGCGGAACAGTTGACGGGCGTTGTCTTCGTTGCCCGGGTAGCCACCCAGGGGAAACAGTGCGTCGGGCGCAAATGCCACGAAGTTCTCGAGCGCCATCCGCCGAGCGATGTCCTCGATGTGCGGGTTGAGTCCGCGATTCTCGTGGATGACCAGGATGCCCGGCAGCGGGCCGGTGGCACCGGCAGGTGTGACGAAGTATCCCCGCCCCGTCCCGTAGCCGTCCGGCGAATCAAATTCGATGTACTCCTGCTGAATCCGCGTGTCCTCTGGTTTGATAACCTGGGCCTCGAGGAACTTCGGGCTCAGCTGATCCAGCAGCATCGCCGCGGTGGTTCCTCCCACGGCGAACTTGGCCGCCCGGTCGAGAAAGGTCCGGCGATCGATTCCGCCGTGAACGTAGGCGTCGAACAGAACCAGGAGTTCCTGGTCGAAGTCGTGGGCAGTCAAGCGGGTCATCAGTCTCTCTCCTCGGCAAACGGCGGATCACATAACCTGCAAAGATAAGGCGCGTCCGTCGGTCAGCTAGATGGTGCGGACCTGCGATTTCCCGGAACGCCGAACTAACAGGCATGGCCCGGGTGGCTCCACGGTGTGGGGGCTATGCCGATGCGTCATTGGTCTAACTAACTCGCGCCGCTCCATCGCATAGATCGTCATCACCATCACGGGAGACGACGAGGCTTTGCGATCACGGTGGGGGCTGCCACGAACTGCTGACCGATGTCAGAGTGCTGAATCAGTTCCTCAAGGGTTTTGACGGGGGACGGGCCCGGTGTGACTATTAGTAGCTAATAGAATGGTCCAGGAAACGGTGATCAAATCCCTGGCGGATCGCTCGGTGTCCCGAAGGTGCCCGAAACGGGACTGGATGGGGCGTCCTTTTCGGATTCCACGAACTCGGAAACCAATAGGGTCCCTCAGGTGTCTAACCATGACTAGGAAGCGACACCCGATCCATCGCACACGGGGGCCCCATGTCCGTCCTGCGTAGACGCGGCTTGCTCACCGCCGCCATCGCGATCGTCGTCGTGCCGGGGACATGGCTCCTGGCCCGCGACCCCGGCGTGAGCGACGCCACGATCATCGCTCCGGTCAAGCGAGGTGACTTCAAGGTCACAGTGACCACCTCGGGCGAACTGAGCGCCCGCGAATCCGTCAACATCAACGCGCCGGCCAACGCCCAACAGGCTCGGATCTACCAACTCATGATCGAATCGATTGTGCCCGAGGGCACCGTCGTCGATTCGGGCGATGTAGTTGCCGAGTTGGACCGATCGCAGGCCGCCACCCGTCTCTCGGAGGTGACGCTGGCCCTGGAGAAGGCGACGGCCGTGTACGAGCAGGCCATGCTCGATTCGACGCTCACGCTTTCCCAGGCGCGGGAATCCATTCGGACTATGGAACTGGAGCTTGAGGAGCGTCTCATCGCGATGGAACTGGCGGTGTACGAAGCGCCATCGATCCGGCGCCAGGCCGAAATCGACCACGAAAAGGCCGACCGTGCGCTGACCCAGGCGCGTATCAACTACGGGACGCAAGAGAATCAGGCGCGCGCGAAGATGCGTGAGGTAGGCGCGGACATGGGGCGAGAGCGTAACCAGCTTCAGATCGTGCAGCTCGTCATGACAGGGTTCACCGTGCGCGCCCCCGCGCCCGGCATGGTAATCTACGTGAAAGAGTGGAACGGTCGGAAGAAGGTCGCGGGATCGCAGGTGTCACCGTGGGATCCGACCGTCGCTACCTTGCCGGATCTCACACAGATGGAATCGATCACCTATGTGAACGAGATCGACATCCGAAAGATCCAAACCGGCCAGCCGGTCTCGCTCACCCTCGACTCCGACCCCGACAAACGACTCACTGGTACAGTCACTAGGGTGGCAAACGTGGGCGAGCAACGCCCGAATACCGACGCGAAGGTGTTCGAGGTGCGGATCGAAATCGAAACTGGCGACACGACCCTTCGACCCGGTATGACCACGGGGAATGCCATCCAGACGGGTCTCTACGAAGACGTGGTCTACGTACCGATTGAGGCCCTAAGCAATGAAGACGGCGTACCGTTCGTATACCAGCAAGATGGCGGTCGTGTGCGGAAGCAAGAGGTCGTTGCCGGTGCGATGAACGATAACGAGGTGATCATCGAGTTGGGCCTGGAAGAGAACGATCGCCTGCTTCTGGTTCCGCCCACCAACGCCGCCGAGATGGATATCGAACGACTGCCGGATTCGCCGGTCAAGGTACAGGGAGATTCGGCGCCCGTAAACCGATGACTCCGGAAGGACGCAAACCCGTCCGCCTGCGCGACGCGATCCGTGGGCATTTCCTCTTCAGCATGAGCACAGCGGTTGAGGCGGTGAGCCACAACAAGCTGCGCGCGTCCCTTACATCGCTCGGCATTCTCTTTGGTGTGGCGTCGGTAATCGCGATGCTCGCCATCGGCAAAGGTGCCGAACAGGAAATCCTCGAACAGATGCGCTTGCTTGGCTCGAACAACGTGGTGGTGACGCCACTCGTCGACCAGAGCGAGGAAGCGCTGAACGACGAGCAGCCAGAGAAGCAAATCAAGCGTTTTTCACCCGGCCTCACGTATGCGGACGCGCAGGCCATCTCGCAGGTAATCCCAGCCGTAGAGGTGACGAGCGCTGAGGTGGTGTTGAACACTGCGTTCACGCGCGAAGGCCTCAGGCGCTCGGGAAAGGTTGTCGGGGTGGACACCACCTACTTCCGCCTCATGAACCTGAACTTGGCGAGCGGCTCGTGGTTCAACCGCGTGCAGGTGGAACGCGGGCTGCCGGTGGCCATTATCGGTCACGGGGTGCGTACCCGGTTCTTCACCACCGAGAACCCGATCGGCAAACCGCTCAAGGTAGGGAGGATTTGGGTGACGGTCGTCGGCGTTCTCGAAGACCGTCGCTTCAGCGGTGACGCATCGCTCAGGCTCGGCATTCGCGATGCGAACATGGACGTTTACATCTCCGTCAACACCATGCTCCGGCGGTTTCGCGATCGTGCGTTGGTAACGCAGCGTGATGTCCAGCTCGCCTCGCGCCCGCGGGGCGCGCCCGGTCAAGACAATGACAACGAAACCGAAGAGCAACGCTCGGAACGCACCAACCGCAATCAGCTCGATCGCATCATCGTGCGCGTGAGCGAGTCTAGCTTGGTTCCCGGTGTGGCGGACGTCATACAACGCATGCTCCAGCGCCGGCACAACACGGTGGTCGACTTCGAGATCGTCGTACCGGAAATGCTGCTGCAACAGGAGCAGCGAACCAAGGCGATCTTCAACGTTGTGCTCGGTGCCATAGCGTCGATCTCGTTGATCGTCGGCGGCATCGGCATCATGAACATCATGCTTGCGTCGATTCTGGAACGGATACGTGAGATCGGAGTGCGCCGTGCGGTGGGGGCGACACGAAACGAGATCCTGTTTCAGTTCTTGACTGAAGCGGTCCTGATCAGCGTCGTTGGTGGCGTGGCCGGTATTCTGGTCGGGGCCGGGATCAGCGTTGGGATCGAACGCGCCGCTGGAATCGAGACCGTCGTGTCGTACCTGTCCGTGTTCGTGGCCTTCGGCGTGTCGTTCGCCGTGGGCCTAGCGTTCGGGATCGTGCCGGCCTACCGCGCGGCGCAACAGGATCCCGTTGTGTGTCTCCGCTACGAGTGATTCCCATGACAAAACCAAGCTCTTTCTTCCGTTCGATTGCGACGCTCGCGGTCGTCTGTCTCGGCCTAATCGGTACCAGGCTGCAAGCTCAACCGGCGGTGCGTCAGTTGACGCTGCAGCAGGCCATCGACGTCGCGCTGGGACAGGGGTATCAAGCCAGGGCGGCGGTTGCTGCTCGGGATGCGGCGCAGTTCAGCAACGACGCGTTCTATTCGCGCCTTATGCCGCAGCTCTCGATTTCGGGAAACGTACCGGCATACAACAGGTCGATAATCCCCGTCCTGCAACCCGACGGGAGCACCCTGTTCCGGCCGCAGAACCAGACCCAGGCCGCGGTGACCGCGTCGCTTACACAGTCGGTGCCGCTCACCGGCGGCAACCTGTTCGTGCAATCTTCCCTGTCGCGCATCTCGGTCAGTGGAACACAAGATTTGCTGACATGGTCGTCCACACCGTTTTCGGTGGGAATTCGTCAGCCACTCTTTCAGCCGAATACGGTGGGGTGGGACAAGCGCGAGCGGCCGGTCCAGATGGAGATAGCCGACCGGCAGTACCGGGAGGCGCGCGAAGATGTGGCGGTCCAGACGACGGTGTTGTTTTTCGACTTTCATGCCGCCGAAGTGGCGCTCGCGACGGCGGAAACCAACGCGGCGACGAACGACACGCTGTACACGCTGAACACCGGTCGCTACCAGATCGGGTCCATCGGTGAGAACGATCTCCTGCAGAGTGAGCTGGCGTTGTTGCGCGCGCGGTCGTCCTTGGAACAGGCCCGGCTCGAGCACAATCGCACGCGGGCGGCCCTATTGATTGGTCTAAATTTGCCGCCGGCGACGCCAATCGAGATCGTCGTGCCGGCCCTGCCGCGTGAGTTCGGCATCGACACGGCGGTCGCCGTCGCCGAGGCCCTCAACAACCTGTCGGTGGTGACCAGCCTGCAGTTGCAGGACGTGCAATCCCAGCGCCGCATCGTGGAGGCGAGGTTCAACAACAATTTCGGGGCAACGCTCACGGCGAGTTACGGATTCAACGCGACTGGCAACAACTTCACGCGCGCCTATGGGGAGCTGCTCAACGCACAGCAGGTCACGCTCCAGGTGGACGTGCCGATCATTCAGTGGGGAGCGGGACGAGAGGAGGTGCAGGCGGCCGAGGCGCAGCGCGATCAGGTGGCGAGCCTGGCGGAATCGCAGATCGCGCAGACGGAGCATCAGGCCCGATTTGCGGCGCTCGAGGTGATGCAAGCGCGACGCAACCTGGCGATATCGGCCACGGCAGATGCCGTTGCGCAGAGACGATTCGATGTGGCGTACAACCGGTACGTCATTGGGCGCATCAGCGTCGACAACCTGTACATCGCCCAGCAGGAAAAGGATCAGGCGCGCACACAGTACGTGCGGGCGCTGCGCGGCTACTGGGAAGCGCATTATCGTTTGAGACGGGTCACGCTGTATGACTTTGAACGGAACCAAGTGATTCGGTAGGCTGACATACGGTCGAACGCCGCTGCCCACTGCGAAGTGGCGCCGCCAAGATTGCTGCGAGTCCTTTGACCGCAAACCGCGTTTCTAACCTCCGCACATGGGGAGGCATCGAATGTTCGAGATCCAACACCCCGTGCCTCGATCGGGGTCTAACCAATCAGTTCACCAAGTACCATCTTTGCCAGGATGACGCCGCGATCGAGGTGACATGCGTCTGTTGTGCCTTCTTGTCGAGGCGAATAACCCGAGTGAAGTGGTCGGGCCGGTCAAAGGAGTGGCAGGCGTCCATTCAGCAGAGACCATCCCTGGCACCCAACTCATTACCGTGAACGTTGCCACCCACGAACCAGATACTTGTGTTCGCATCGCCGAAATACCAGGGGTATCGGCAGTATCCGTGACGAGCGGCTTGACGATGAGCCAGCGAAATCCGGGAACATGATGGAGGCGTAGAGTTGCATCCCCAATGTGGGCGTCTGATATGCTGGGTTACGCTCGAGGCATCGGCGCAGAACTGAGTGATGAAAAAGTCTGTTGACTATCGCGGCTTCACCGTTAGGGCCAAACCGATCCTCCTGGAATCCGGGGAGTGGAACACCGCGGTCCAGATCAAGCGAGATAGCACCGCAAAGCTGTTCTACGCCACGGACACTTCGAAGTCGGAAGAAGAGGCCGTAAGGCAATCCCTTTGGTTAGGTATGCGGATCATTGACGGAGAAGTACCGGAGTTCAACGCGGGAGATTTGCCTTGAGGCCACCGCCGAACACCGCGGTGGCGCTGTGCCGGCCGCGACTGAGGTCGATTCGTTCCACCGCGCGTAGAGGCCCACGGAATCTCGGGTGCCCTGCGATTCGAGCACCAATCCCTCGGTGTTTGCAGGGTGATAGTGCCGATGACCGGCTTGGTGCCATTGCGGAGCGTAACCCTCACCCGATCGCCGATCGCCGCCGTCTCTTGTGCCATGGCCTCGCTGCCGAGCGTGAGCCACAAAGCCATGATGATGATCCGTCGCATTGGTCCCCCTTGAAGTCCGCACGTCCAACTTCGGACTTGGGCGTCAAGGGAGTGTCAAGGCTAGGGTGGCAGGAAGGCTCGCCAACGAGATATTTATTCCTGACGCGGGCCGTACGCGATTGTGATGACGTATTGGTATGCGTCCGGTTTGGCCCAGCGAATTACGGCTTCGTCATCGTGAAGCCGGCCACCATACCCTCCGTGTTGTGGGCGAACCGCAGGCCAAAGACCCCGTCGGTGGACTTGAGCATGCCCGCGCTCACGAGCGAGGCCTTGTCGTAGCTCCCGACGACGGCGCCGTTGATCGCACACTCGATCTTGTCACCCTTCACCGAAACCGCGATCTCCTGGGTCACGGGCTCGCCCGGCCCGGCCGCCTGGTGAACCGCATCGTGCTCCTCACCGCGCCGACCGTTCACCTGGAACGGCTCCGGACCGAAACCTCGAACGATGAATCGGCCATTCCCGTACGCGGCGCAGTAGAGATAGCTCTGTTGGTCGGTCCCGAGGTCGTTGCCGGCGATCACGATCCCGTACGGGTGCGGGTGATTGTTGAGGTTCATGTACTGAGGCTCGGTGAACGTCGCCTTAACGATATAGTCCCCGCTTGCCCGGTTGGCCGGATTCCAATAGGTGGCGGCGGGGCCCGTGACCACGTGGAACGCGTCGCCATCTGGAGCGAACCTCGCATCGTTGATCGTCTGCCCTTGGCTCGCCGCCCGGGCATCGATCTGTCCCATCCATCCGGAGACTTTGATACCGCCGTCCGCAACAGCGCGGTCGGCGTCCTGGGCCGCTCCGACCTGGGGAAGTGCGATCATGGTCGCGAGCACGAATACGGAAGGAAAGACTGGGCGCATGACAGTAACTCTCGAGCTTGGGGATTGAACTAAGCTATTCGCATGTACGCCGCGGTGCGAGACTCGCCGCTAGGTCCCTTTTGGGGCATCCGCCCGAGGGCGACGTTGAGGACCGCTCAAACAGACCCGTCGAAGGGGGTTTCCATGCGTCGATGCACAGTCTCCTGGTTGACCGTCCTTGTTCTTGGGGCAACAGAGTCGCTCGTGCAAACGCTTGCGCGTGTGTCCCGCCAGACCCCCGTCATGGCATTGGCGCTTGTCGCGGTATCCGGATTGCTTGCCGCTTGTGGTAGGTCCGATGATGACTGGCGCTACGAGGAGATTGCGGCCGGTTCGCCCAGAGACAACCTTGTGGGGATCTGGACAGCCGGTCCTGGTTCGGTCCGGGCGTTCAATAACGACGGTGACCTGAAATGGTTGACCCTCGAGGGCGAGGCGGCCTCACCGAGCGAGGGGGGAAGCTGGAATGTTCGCGGAGACGCCTGAGCTTTACGATCTGATCTACCAGTCTTTCAAGGACTACCCTGCTGAGGCCCAGGCCGTCGCTCAGCTCTTGAGCAAGCTGGCTCCATCCGCCCAAACGGTGCTCGATGTGGCGTGCGGCACCGGGGAGCATGCGCGGCATCTACAGGCGGAACACGGGTACGTCGTCCACGGGCTCGACATCGAACCAGCGTTTGTCGAGTTAGCGCGGGCAAAGCTCCCGGACTCGCAATTCTGGGAGGGGGACATGACGAACTTCGATCTCGGAGTTCGCTTCGACGCGATCCTCTGTCTGTTCAGTTCGATCGGCTACCTGTGTGACCTGGAGAAGGTAGAGATGGCCCTACGTCGCTTTCGCCAGCACCTGGAACCGGGTGGTCTTGTCATGGTGGAGCCATGGTTTACGCCAGAGTCATGGAATCCAGGCAAAGTTTTTGTTCAAAAGGTCGAGTCGGCCGGGCTCCACGTTATCCGCATGAGTTACTCCAGTCTCGACGGGCGGGTCTCGAAGTTGGACTTCCATTATCTCATCGGCAGCACGGAGGGTATCGAACACAGGGTCGAGCATCACACACTCGGACTATTCACGAGAGAAGAAATGTCAGAATGCTTCGCGGTGGCGGGCTACGAGGACGTTGAGTACGA
>JBDHLU010000024.1:0-37700 GCA_039656555.1 Gemmatimonadota bacterium
TGAAGATTTCGTCGCGATCGAGCGGCGTAAGCGCAGGAGCATCCGTGGTGGCGGTCACGTCGAACCAGATGCCGTCGGAGGAGCGTGCGCGCAACGAGATCACATCGTTCGCGAAGCGGGCGGTCGACGCGAGCGGGTCGCCACGCAGCTCGAGTGTCAGATGGTTTCGGCCGTCCAGAGTCGCGTGCTCGACCAGGACGATCCACGCCGTATTGTCTTGCCTCAGTGTCACGCGCGGTTCCAGCCGGGACCGCAACTCCGCGAGATCGCGAGCGTTCAGGAGTGAGAGATGGCGCTCGCGTTCACCGGCGGGAAGACGTTCCAGGCTGCCAATCAGATCCGTCAGCTCGGCCAGCGTGAAGTGTTCGCCACCATAGGGACGGCGGTGCGCATCAGAGTACTGGAAATCCCGCTCCTGCCGCATGGTGCCGAGCAGGAACCACCCGATCTCGAGCGCACCCAGCTCCGATTCGAGGCGGTGCCGCATGGCGCGGCGGCGACCGTCCCAATCTGCGTTCGCCCCCGAACCGCCCCAGACCATCGGTGCCGGGCGGCCCAACGTATCGCGCACCGTGAAGGCGGCGCTCGCGTTGGCCGCGTCCGCCCAGAGGTGTACGACGCGCCCGCTCCGGGTATCGAGATAGACCTGAAATGCGTTGCGGTGGGAGTCCCGGAAGAAGCGGGTAGAGTACCCCTCATACGCCGCCGGATCGTCCAGTCCCGCCTCCGGGAACTCCAGGACCGGCATCTGCACCGCCTGGGCGATGGTCTGCGCAACAAAGAGAGATGCAAACAGCGTCATCCGCGAACCCCTGAATCCCACACCCTGGTCAGAGACGATCCTACTCAGCCTCGGGTAATGTACGCCTGGTGAACACCTTCCGCGATACGATCGGAGGCTTTGGATACTGTTCTTGCTGGGTGGGCAGGCGGAGACTACGTTTTCAGCCCTCGGGAGGCCTTCGCGCCATGCAGAAGAACTGCAATGTCATCGCCGCGCTCTGCGCCACGCTCTTCGCATTCCCTACTGCGACGTCGGCGCAGGGGGTGAGTACCTCCGACACGACGAACTGGAAACGCGGCGCAGTTTGCTACGAAATTTTCGTCCGTTCGTTCTACGACAGCGACGGCGACGGCGTTGGTGATCTGAACGGTCTCACGCAGAAACTCGATTACATCAACGACGGTGATCCAGACTCGCAGCACGATCTGGGCGCCCGGTGCATCTGGCTCATGCCGGTGGCCCAGTCACCGAGCTATCACGGCTATGACGTGACCGACTACTACCGCGTCGAGCGCGACTACGGCACGAACGATGATTTCAAGCGTTTCGTCGTCGAGGCGCACCGGCGAGGCATTCGCGTGTTGGTGGACCTCGTGCTGAACCATGCATCCAGCGAGCATCCCTTCTTCAAGGATGCGTTGCTCAACATCGACTCACCCTACCGCGACTGGTTCGTGTGGTCGGCTACGCATCCCGGCGGGGGCAATCCGTGGGGCGGCGACAACTGGCACCGTTCTCCGGTAAGAGACGAGTACTACTACGGGATCTTCTGGAGCGGAATGCCCGACCTCAACTATGCAAATCCCGCCGTCCGAGAGGAGGCGAGGAACATTGCTCGCTTCTGGCTCGAAGAAATGGACGTAGACGGTTTTCGTCTCGATGCCATCCCGTACCTCGTAGAAGAAGACGGGCAGGTGCAGCATACCGCCGGTACCCACGAGGTCCTGCGCGAGTTCGCCGATCATATTCGGGAGATAGCGCCCGACGCCTTCACCATCGGAGAGGTGTGGGACAGCACTGGGGCCATGCTTGCCTACTATCCGGATCAACTCGATGCGTATTTCGCCTTCGAAATCTCCGACGCCATCCGCGAGGCGGTGAGAACCGATTCCGCAGAGAATCTCTTGGCGCCGGTCATGCGGCTCCAGCGCGAGGTACCTGCGGATCGGTGGTCGCCTTTCCTCCGCAACCACGACCAGACCCGCACGATCACCGAACTCGGTGGGGACGTTGCGCGCGCCAAGCTAGCGGCCACGATCCTGCTCACGCTGCCTGGTCTACCCTTCGTCTACTACGGGGAGGAGATCGGGATGACCGGCGACAAGCCGGACCCGCGTTTGCGCACGCCCATGCAATGGAGCCGCGCGCCGGGCGCCGGTTTCACCGATGGCACGGTGTGGGAGCCTCTCCAGCCGGATTCGCTCACCGCAAACGTAGAAGTGCAGGAGGCCGACGCCAACTCGTTGCTCAACACGTACCGACGCCTCATTCATCTGCGCGCAGAGAATCCTGCGCTAGGAGCCGGAGAACTACTGCCGCTCACCGCGAGCGCGAACGCGGTGGGAGTTTACCTGCGGCGCGAGGGGAGCCAAACGGTACTGGTGGTCGCCAACCTCGGCGCGACTCCGCTCTCCGGCGTGACCGTTTCCTCTGAGGGGTGGGTGCTCCCGGCAGGCCGGTACCAGGTGGAGAGTCTGCTCGGTGGTCCGCGGGGCGCGCCGTTGACGGTGGGAGGGAACGGGCGGATTGAGAGCTACGTCCCCCTTGGATTGCTCGGGTCGTTGGAGAGTCACGTCTTTGAGCTTCTCGAGGTCGGCCGGTAGCACGGTCTCAGAACAGTTTTTCCGGTGGGGTGCCTTTTTCGAGGGCGGAACGGAGATGGTCGGGGAGCAGCGAGAGACCGACCTGGTACGAGGCGTTCATCCACCCGAAGCCCTCGCGCGTGATGTAGTCAAACTCGGTACCCACGTTTCCGTATTCGACGAACACACCATGGGTGCGTTTGACGACGTCGTACTTCTCGGGGATGGTTCCATTATAGTCGGCGGCGTTTTTGGTGATCATGAAAAGCCAACGATAGGCGAGGCGTTGCGCGACTGACTCGTAGCCATAGTCGATAAGGCCCTGCCAGGCGAGGATTTGGTGGGGGGGCCAGCCGAAGGGGTAGTCCCACTGCCGCTGCGGGCGGTCCTCGGAGACGGGCCCGCGGGAGGCTTCGGTGGTGGAGACGAGCCCGCCCGCTTCTTCGAAGAGCGGCACGGCACGCCTGGCGAGCATCGCCGCCTGCTCGTGCGTGGCGAGCCCCGCCCAGAGTGGGTAGAGCGTGGTCACGCTCTCGAACCCAGTCTGCTCGCGCTCGACGAAGTCGTGGTCGAAAAACATGCCGCGCTCCTCGTTCCAGCAGAGGCGGCTCATCAGGCCCCGGCGGCGCTCGGCGCGCTGCTCCCACGCGGCTCTCGTATGGACGGTACCGTCGGACGTCTCGAGCCCGTCGCCGAACACCTCCTTCAGGGCGCGGGCGATGTCGGTCTCATAGCGGTAGAGAAGCGAATTGAGATCGATAGTGCAGAGGTGGGCGGCGCGGCCCTCGAGCCGGTAGCTGTTGTCGTGACCCGACTCGCGCAGGGTTCGGTCGTGCACGAAATACGCGTCGAGCTCGGGATCGACGATGTCGCGCCGCCAGACGGCCTTCCGAAAGCGCGCCACGTCCATCCCGGCGGCCTCGGCGTAGGGCTTGAGGTAGCCGTCGTAGTGGTCAGCCTCGGTCTCGGGCGGCATGCCGATGCCGGTAGCGTAGTACCGACTCAGACCCGTCTCGGTGACCTTCGGCGGGATCGTCCATACGGTCTCGTACTCGCCGATGGCGGTCCGGATGACCTCGGCGAACCACTCGTTGCGATCCTCGCCCTCGGGGAGATGTTTGTAGACAGCCCAGCCCATCGCGGTGAGAAACGGCGGCTGCGATCGGGTCAGGTAGTAGCTCCGGTTGGCGTTCAGGATCTGGCCGTAGTGCTCGATCTCGTAGAGGAAATGAGCCACCATATCCTTCGCCAGCTCGACGAAGCCGTCGTGCAGTAGCCCGAGGACGATGAAGTAGCTGTCCCACCCATAGAGTTCGTTGAAGCGTCCCCCCGGCACCACAAACGGTAGCCCGCGCACGAGCCCGTCTTCGTTTTCTACTAGCTTGAGACCGAGGATGCCGGGCCGCTCGTTGAGGCCGAGCACGTACTCGGGTGTGATCGTCTCAGGCAGCAGCCGCACTTCGAGGCCCAGATCGGGTTGGTCGCGAGCCACGCGCTCGAAGTAGGCGAGCGCTTTGGCATCACCGTGCGGGACGTAGACGCGTGGCCTGCGATCGAGCTCGGTTCCCTCTCCCTTCTGGTCGATGGCCACGCGGGCGAGGCCTTCGGCATCGATGGTGCGGGTGAGTCCGTCCCAGAACACTTCCTTAATCATGCGCGAGATGCGGCGCACAGGATTTTCGTGGAGCCGCTTCAGGTCGAGGTCGAGCGCCTCGACCCCCGCATCCCGAGCGAGAGCAAGTTCTTGGAGCAGGTTCGAGAGCGAATATGTTCCCTCCACCGCATACGTCGCACCATCTTCACCTGTCACCACGAACCGCTTCGCCCCGTTGTCTTTCACGGTGATCTGATTGTCGCCGTCAGTGTCTTCTTGATCGAGCACTCGGCGGAAGGTCTCTTCGACGGGGATTCTCACGTGACTGGCGTGTCATCCTCGCGGCCGGCGAGGCGCTTGTACGGGAGGAGCATGAGCGCGAGGAGCGCGATCGGGATCAGGGGGAAGAAGAAGGCGTCGTGGGTGTTGAGCGTGTCGGTGAGGCGACCGAGGATGAGCGAGCCGGAGGTCCCGCCGAGGGCCGAGAAGATGATGATGAGCCCCGTCGTGGCCGCCTGCTGCGACTTCGGCATCTTGGTGAGTACGATCGACGAGATCGTTGGGTAGATGGGGCCGAGGAAGAAGCCGACGACGGCGAAGAGAAACGCCAGCCGGGGCGCTTCCAGCCACGACGTGACCGTCGTCGGGTTGCCCTCGGAGGTCAGGAGCACCACGGTGAGCGTGACGGCGAAGGCGAGCCCGAGGTAGGTCAGCTGAAGCACGATCCACGGCACCCGTTTCGAGAGATAACCCGCTACGAAGCGGCTGAGCGCAATCGAGCCGAAGTAAAGGCTCATGAAGCCCGCGGCGATGGCTGGCGCAAGCCCGAAGATCTCCTCGTGGAAGCGCGGCAGCCACGTCCCGAAGCTCTGCTCGATCATCACATACAGCCAGGCGCAGATGACGAACGTCCATACGATCGGCCGCTTCAGGAGCTTGAGCATCTCGATGAAGCCCGCCTCGGCCACGTGCTCCTCGATTTCGTGCTCGTCGAGCTTGGTGAACCACATGAGCACGAGCGCGATGAGGACGAGCGTGGCGAGCAGCCAGTAGGTGTCGGTCCAGCTGCTGAAATTGATCATGAAGGCGAAGACGAGCGGCCCGGACATCGCCCCAACTTGAAAGATGCCTTCAAGGAAATTCATCAGCCCGGTGTGCTCGCCTTGCGTCTGCGTGATGAGGCCGATGGTCGAGTATACGGCCGTTTTCATGAGGGCGAAGCTTATGCCGATGACGGCATAGAGCACCGGCGTTACCCAGAAGCCGGTGACGGCAGCCACGAGAATGCTCGCCAGCATCACCGCCATGAGCCCGACGAGCATCGTCCGCCTGTATCCGAAGCGGGGCACGTACGAGGCGAGCAGAAACGACGCCCCGGCAATCGAGAGATCCTTGAATGCCTCCAGGGTAGCGGCCGTTGCGCCCGCCACGCCGTAGTCCTCGATTACTCGCGCGATGACGATGCCCACTGTGTTGAGCAGGATCGCAAAGACGAAGAAGTTCAGAGCGAGCGCAACGCGAACCTTCCAGGTCGATTTCATGTGCTAGCTCGAGGTCTTTGGGGCGGAATTCCGGTATCGGCTCCGGAAGACACGGTCTTCATCAAGAGAAATAGATCCACAACAACCCAACGCAGGCCACCAGCAGCAAGCTCAGCCGCATGTCCGTGCGGCGCGTGCGACGATCAGGTCCGTCCGCGGAGGCCGGTTCCTGAGTGGCGAACGTCAGACCGGCCACCTTGGAGGCGGGTGGCGGTGGCGTCAGCAGGCTCACCGTTACCAGGACGGCGGTGCAGATCACGAAGAGGATGATGGCGAAGTGAAGGAAATTGATTTCGGCGTATGCGACTAGGAACCCGCGCTGGAGCGGCTGGCTGATCTCCACCACGAGTCGCCCCATTCCCAACACGAACCCCGTGATCAGGGCTGCGATGGCGCCATTGGAGTTGACCCGCCGCCACAGCACGCCGATCAGGAATACCGATGCAATCGGGGGCGAGATGTACGCCTGCACGCTCTGAAGGTACTGATAGAGCTGCCCGGAGATCTGCTTCATGAATGGGATCCACAGCAGGCCGAAGCACACGAGCGCCAGCGTGGTGACCTGCCCAACCAGCACGAGCCGCCGTTCCGATGCATCCGGGCGGAGCTTCTTGTAGATGTCCAGCGTGACCAATGTGGAGGTGGAGTTGAACACCGACGAAAGCGAACTCATGAGCGCCGCCAGCAGCCCGGCCACTACCAGCCCGCGCACCCCGATGGGGAGCAGTACGGCAATGAGAGTGGGCAGCGCTTGGTCCGGCGTGGCGAGCTGCAGCTTGTTCTGTTGCGACAGCGCATAGGCGATCACGCCTGGGATGACAAATATGAAGAGCGGCAGCAGCTTCAGGTATCCGGCGAACACGGTCCCACGACGGGCCTGCTCCTGGTCGCGCGCTGCAAGCACGCGTTGCACGATGAACTGATCGGTGCACCAGTACCAGACGCCGAGGATGGGCGCCCCGAAGAGAATGCCGGTCCAAGGAAAGTCCGGGTCCGACATCGGCTTCCACAAGCTGAGGAACTCGGGCCCTACCGTGTCCGTCATTGCGCTCCAGCCACCCAGGGCGTTGAGCCCCAGGAGCGTGACGGCTACCGCGCCCCCGATCAGGACGAACATCTGTAGCAGATCCGTGTAAAGCACCGCGCGTAACCCGCCGAAGATGGTGTACACGCCGGTGATGACCACGACCACCAGTGCGCCGGTCCAGAAGTTGATCCCCATGATCGCCTCGAATACGATGCCACCGGCGGCGATCGTCACCGATATCTTGGTCAGCACGTACCCGACGATGGAGATCACCGCCAGATACCATCGGGCGCCCTCGGAGTAGCGTCGCTCGAGGAATTCCGGCATGGTGAAGACGCCACTCGACAAGTAGAACGGCACGAACACCCAGCCGAGGAGCAAGAGCATCAGCGAGGCGAGGATCTCGAACTGCCCCACGGCCACACCGCTCGCAGCCCCCGTTCCCGCCAACCCCACGAGGTGCTCAGATCCGATGTTGGAGGCGAACAACGAGCCGCCTACCAGGAACCAGCCGGCATCGCGGCCCGCGAGGAAGTAGTCTTTCGACGTCCCGCGGTCCCGACGTTCGCGCACACTAGCCCAGATCGCGACGCCGAAGACCAGCGCGAAATAGAGGCCGATCACCACCCAATCCACAGTCGCGAGCAAGCCCACGGGTACCTCTCCGGCTCAGGGTCATTGACGGGATTCCAAGGGCGGTGGGGCGCCGACTTCGGAGGCGATTGGAATCAGGATTCCCGCGCCGTCCAGTATACGCCGATTACCGTCGGCCCGGAATGTCTGCTGTCGCCTTGCACCCCATGACGGCTGGATCTAATTTTCCCAGGTCTGCCGTCCAAAACTTCTCAGTCAACATTGGTCGCGCCCGTTGAGATTCGCTCATCAACTTCTCATTGCGCTCGTTCTGTCTCTGGGCGCTGCGGCATGCGGGCGGTCCGATCTGCCCGACTCCTCGTCTCCTGCTTACGCGGAGGCCGTTACCGTCTTCTACCGGGGCGTGGCCGCCGCTCAGTCGGGCGAGAGCGGAGTGGCCGCGGCGGCGTTTCAGCGCGTCACGGAACTCGTTCCCGGGGAGCCTGCCGGCTGGGCCGATCTCGGTCTCATTCACCTCCAACGGTTTGAACTGGAGCAGGCGGCCGAGCGACTGGAACGGGCGCGAATGCTGGCGCCGGAGAACAGCCGCATCCAGTTAATTTCCGCCCTTGTCGAGCGTGAGCGCGGCCTTGCTGATGCGGCAACGGAACATCTCCGCCGGGCAGTCGAACTCGACCCTCTGAATTTGCTGGCGCTCTATCTACTGGCCCAGGCACTGGACGAGGAGGATCTCCCAGGTGGCGTGCTCGAGGCGCGACAGCTGATCGACGAGATTCTGGCTGTGGAGCCAGGGAATCTCGTGGCCCTGCTCGAGCGTGCGCGCCTCGCCGCGAAGCTGCGCGACATCGAGACATTGCGCCAGACCCTCGACCGCGCTGCTGTACAGGGCGATAGCCTGTCATTCCCCATCGCCGCCAGGCTCCGTGCGGTGCGGGCCGCGGGGGAGGCCGGGGAGTTCGGCCGCGCTGACACCGAGATCGCGTTTCTGCGGAACGAGCTGCAGCTCCTGCCCGCCTACCGCGACGACCAAGATGCCGTGCAAACGTCGCCGAGTCGGGTGAACATCCTGTTGACAGGTTTTGTGCGATTGCCGACCCCTTCTGCCCAGTCAGCGCCGCCGGATATGGATCTCAGGTTTGTGGCGGAGACCCTTTCGGTGGGTGAGGGCCCCGTGGGGTGGGTGCGGGCACTGTGGTTGAGTGATGAGGTGCCACTCGCTCTGGTCGCCCAAAGTGCCGGGACCCTGTGGGTTTCAACTGAGCCCGGTCAGGCTGAGGCGTTCGCCTTTCCGGGAGGAACGTCCACCGCTCCATTCGGGCCATCCGCCGTCGTTGCCTTCGACTACAACTACGACTTCCAGATGGACCTCGGGCTAGCTGGTCCCGGCGGATTTCGCCTACTCCGTCAGGACGGGATCGGCTCCTTCACCGATGTGACTGGCGAGGCAGTCGCGCCAGCCGTGGCTCGCGCCGCCTATGCCGGTGCCTGGGCCGCCGACCTGGATATGGAGGGCGATTTGGATCTGGTGCTTGCCCGGGTCGAGGGCGCGCCGGTCGTGCTGCGGAACCGCGGCGACGGGACATTCGAGCCGTATCCCGCCTTTGCAGACGTGACCCGCCTCCGCGACTTCGCGTGGGCCGATCTGGATGCCGACGGAGACCCCGATGCGGCTCTGCTCGATGCAGCGGGGCTCCTACATGTGTTCGTCAACCGGCGCCACCGCGTCCCCCAGTTCCAGCTTCAACCGTTGCCAGACAGTGTCGGATCCGTGCAAGCGATTGCTGTTGCCGACCTGAACCAAGACGCCACCCTCGACCTGATCCTCCTGCGGGCAGACGGGACGTTGAGTCGGCTTTCGCTGGACGAGGGTGGTTGGGAAGCCGAAGTGCTGGCGCAGTGGCCGGACTTCTCCACGACCGGCACTCAATCGACGCTGCTTTTCGCCGCTGACCTCGATAACAACGGCGACCTCGATCTGACGGCCTCCACGCCCCGGGGCACACGGGTGTGGCTGAGCACGGCGTCAGGGCTGCAGCGCCTCCCGCTGATAGATGTCCGGGTCACGAGTGTCGCTGACCTCAGCGGTGAAGGTCGCCTGGACCTCATTGGGGTGTCGTCGAACGGCCAAGCGCGCTTGCTCGTGAATCGAGGCGTGATGGATTACTACTCGACTAGCATCCGCCCACGCGCGGCGCAGGCTTTTGGGGATCGACGCATCAACTCATTTGGAATTGGCGGCGAGATCGAGATCCGGGCGGGCCTACTCTATCAGAAACAGTTGATCCACGGTCCTCCCGTCCACTTCGGACTGGGAGAGCACCCGCAGGTCGACGTCGTCCGTATCATCTGGCCGAACGGGACCGTCCAGGCCGAATTCAACCTCTCCGGCGCCAACGAGACCATCCTGACCCGCCAGCGGCTCAAGGGCTCGTGCCCCTGGGTGTTCACGTTCGACGGCGAGGGGATGCAATTCGTTACGGATTTCCTCTGGCGCACGGCGCTCGGCCTCCGCATCAACGCGCAGGGGAAGGCGGCCGTGATTCACAGCGAGGACTGGATCAAGATCCGGGGTGACCAGTTGGCTCCCCGTGACGGGTTTTACGACGTGCGCATCACGGCGGATCTGTGGGAGACGCATTTCTTCGACCAGGTTGCACTGATGGTCGTTGACCATCCCGAGGGCACCGAGGTGTTCGTCGACGAGCGCTTCACGCTTCCGGCGCCCCAACCCGCCGTTTATGCAATGCGACCGCTTCGCCCCGTGGCGTGGGCCCGGGATCATGCGGGCCGCGACGTGACCGCGCTGATAAGCGCACGCGACGAGCGCTTCTTGGACACGTTCGAATTGGGACCCTATCAAGGAATAGCCGGCGAACACTACGTCGAGGTCGCGCTCGGCAACGATGTCCCGACCGAAGGGCCGCTCTGGCTGGTGGCATCCGGATGGGTCTATCCCACCGACGCCTCGATCAATGTCGCCGTCAGCCAAGGTGACCATCGAGGACCCCAAGGGCTCGAGTTGCAGGTGCCAGACGGCAAGGGGGGCTGGATGACGGTTGAGGAGGATCTCGGATTCCCGGCGGGGAAAACGAAAACGATTCTCATAGACCTCGAGCACGCGTTCCGGCCCGGCACGGCGCGCCAGGTGCGCCTCCGCACCAACATGGAGATCTATTGGGACCGGATCGCGTGGGCCGTGGGCCAGCCTGACGCCCCCGTCATCATGCACCAGCTCCTCCCCACGACTGCCGAGTTGCGGTACCGCGGATTCTCGCAAGTGACTCAGGCCAGCCGCACCGCTCCCGAGCTACCCGACTACAATAGGATTGCCACCGCGGCCCCGCAGTGGCGGGACCTCGTTGGTTTTTACACTCGGTTCGGCGACGTGCGCCCGTTGAACGAAGCGGTCGATGACCGGTATGTGATTATGAATGCGGGAGACGAGTTGCTGCTCCGGTTTCCTGCTCCGCCTCCTCCATCAAGTGGCTGGACGCGCGATTTCGTGCTCGTGGGCGATGGCTGGGTGAAAGACGGGGACTACAACACGGGCTTCTCGAACACTGTCCTCCCGCTGCCATATCATGGAATGACTGAGTACACCAGCCCACCGGGCCGGTTGCAGGACGATCCTGCGTACCGTCGCCACCCCGAAGACTGGAAGGAATTCCACACCCGCTACGTGACACCACGGGAGTTCCAACGCGCCCTCGTGCCCCAACGCTACTAGTCACGGAGTGGGCGGAAAATCTGAAGCGCGTCGTGGTTCCGAGCCACGACGAGCAGGCGGCCACCGTCCGCAGACTGCAATAGCGCCAAGCCCCGCACCTCGCCGACGATCACCAGATTGCTTGCCTCGAGGTCCACGCTGGTGAACCCTCCCGCTCCGTTGCCGTGAAGCAACAGGCCATAGCTGGCATCATACCGACCGCGCAGGGGCGCGACCCCGAAAAAATTACCTGCGACGACGAGGTCGGTGTGCCCGTCACCGTCGAAGTCTCCCGGCAGTGCGGCGTAGATCGGAGCGAACTGGGCCTCGATGGGCAGAGGCTGGAGGTCGAAGGAACCGTCACCGTTGTTTAGGGCGACGGAGCTGGCAAACAGATTCGCTTTTCGAAACTGCGCCTTTCGCAATTCCGACTCTGGAAAAATGTCCTGGATCTGGCTGGCGCCGAAATCGGCATAGGAGGCGTACCGGTCGCCCATCTGCGGAATTGCTCGGACCAGCTCGTCCCGACCCGCGAGCGGGTAGCTCACACCATTCTTGTAAAACGTGAGAATCTGCTCCAACCTGCCGTTCTGAGAGAAATCATGGATGTACAAACGCGCTGGTTCCCCAGGTGATGCCCGCAGATAGGAGTTCAGGCCCAGATTGCCCAGGATGAGATCCGGGCGCCCGTTTCCCCGCAGGTCGGCCACCGTCACGCTGTTCCACCAACCATTCGTCCCAGAGAACCCAACCTCGGCGGTGCGGTCCTCGAAACTGCCATCCTCTTGCCGAAAAACACGTATCGGCATCCATTCTCCGACGACGACCAGGTCGAGTTGGCCATCGGCGTCATAATCCACCCAGGCGGCCGAGGTGACCATCCCGGCCTCGGCCAGCGCCGGCGCCAACTCGAGGGTCACATCGCGAAACCGTCCCGTGCCATCATTTTGCAGCAGGTAGCTTCGCGGGATGAGGCCGTATTGGCGCGACACGACCCGGCTGCCCACGAAGAGGTCGATGTGGCCGTCTCCATTGAAGTCACCAGGGACGACGGTGGAGCCGTTCTCGAAAATTGTCGGCAGCCAATCCTCGGAACGGTGGAACGTGCCGTCACCATCGTTGAGGTAGAGACGGTCCAGCAACGGCTCGTGGTCTCCCCAGAACTCGTTACCCGCACTCACCACATAGAGATCCTGATGTCCGTCGCCGTCGGCATCGAAGAAGACTGCATCGACGTCTTCGTGCAGGCTGTCGGCCTGGAAGACAGACTCATTGATGCGTTGGAAAGTTCCGTCACGTTGCCCGATCAGCAGCTGTCCGGCCTGCCACTTGGCACCGCCAACGTAGATGTCGTCCAGGCCATCGCCATTCGCGTCACCGATGGCGAGAGCGGGTCCCTCGGTTGAAAGTTGGTGGGGGATAAACGGCTCGCGGGTGTAGTCGAAGAACCTGTTCTCTGCATGGTCGTAGTCGATGGCAAGCCGGGTCGTGACGTCCTCAAAGAGCTGCTGCTGCGCCGATTCCTGCTGATAGGCATATTGACCAGCGGCATCCTGCTGAGAGAGCGTGACCATCTGGTCGACAATCACGTCTTTCAGTACCTGAAAGCTGTGATCCGGCCAGATGACGATCAGCGAGTCTATCTGCGACGACGCTCCCAAGCCAAAATGCAGGCGCTGATCGACGGACGATTGGAAGCCGCGGGTCGGCATCTGTTCCAAGAATTGCATCGTGCCGTCGTGTTCGACGATGACCTTGGCTCCGATGCCGGCAGTATTTGCCCCGGATCCCAACAGGGTCACCGTCAGGTAATGGTGCTCGTTGATCTCTCTCTCGCGGCTTCGGTAGATCCCGGCCGGCGCGTTGATGTTGTTCACCACCAAGTCGAGCGCGCCGTCGTTATTCAGATCCACGTACGCTGCACCCGTGGAGAATCCCGGCTGCGCCAGGCCCCACAGCGCAGCCAGGTTTGTGAAAGTGAGATCCCCGTTATTTCGATATGCGTAATTGGGAAGCGGGATCTGGGGCATGTGCTCCTGAAGCGCAGCGAGGAGCTCTTCCGTGATCCCTTGTTCCAGCGCCGCCTGGACCGCGCGGTCGGACACGTAGCTGATGAAATCGAGGTCGTTCGGCCGCCTGAAGATGCCGTTCGTGACGAACAGGTCCTTGTAACCGTCGTTGTCCAGGTCGACGAAGAGCGGAGACCAACTCCAATCGGTCGCGTACACACCGGCGAGATAGCCGATCTCGCTGAATCGGCCCTGGCCACGATTCACCTGCAGTGTGTTCCGGCCGTATTGAGAATGAAGGCCGGTTCGGAGCTTCATCTGATAGATGCTCATGTCCTCGGCGTTGGCAGAGCTCTTGAGCACATCCTCGCGCTCGGGAAGCATGTCGAGAACCACGAGATCCGGCCTGCCGTCGTTGGTGAAGTCGGCAGCATCGACGCCCATCGAGGAACGGCTCGTGTGTCCCGTTGCGGTGGCAATGGACTCGGTGAAGGTGCCGTCGCAGTTGTTGTAGTAGATGAAGTCGCTCTCGTGAAAATCGTTGGCTACGAAGATGTCGGGACAGCCATCGAGATTTAGGTCGCTGACGATCACACCCAGGCCGTACCCTTCGACGCCACCGAAGATGCCGGCCACTTCGCTGACGTCCTCGAAGCGGTTGCCGTCGTTCCTGAACAGGCGATCGCCGGCCTCCAGGTGACGGACTTCGCGCTGCGGGTTCCAAACACTCGCCCGCGCTTCATGGGTCGAATGGTTCAGGAGGTACACGTCCAAGTCGCCGTCTCCGTCATAGTCGAAAAAGGCGGCCTGCGTCGAGTAACCCACGTGCTCGAGCCCGTACTGCGCGGTCTGGTCCGTGAACGTACCGTCGCCGCTATTGATGTATAGAATGTTCCGCCCGCGCAGTGTGAGATGAGATACAGTCGAGACGTGGATGTCTAGGTAGCCGTCCCCGTTGACGTCGGCCATGGTCGCGCCGGTCGTCCAGCCCTGCTCCCCCCCGACCCGGGCCCGCTCTGACATGTCCTCGAACTTGAAGTCGCCTAGGTTCCGATAGAGCCGGTCGGGACCGAGGTTCGACGTGAAATACAAGTCCGGTAGGCCGTCGCCATCAACGTCCCCAACCGCTACGCCCCCGCCGTTGTAGTAGTTCAGATAGTTGATGATGTTGAACTCGGGCGCTTCCGGTAACTCGTTGACGAACGTCACCCCGGTCGCTTCCGGGGGCAGAAGCTCGAACAACGGCGGGGAGCGGTTGCAGCCGGTCAGTGCAAGCAAACTCGCTGCAAGCAGTTGCCCCGTCTCATTCACCTTCATCTCAACATCCTCCGCGATTTTGCTGTCGCACTCCTATCGTGCCGGTCGAATACGAATCGCTTGACCTCCCCCGGGGGCCAACGAGATGGTGAGGCGCGATTCTGCATCAACCGGACGCTCGGAGATCTCGATCGGCAGCGGCTTGTGCAGCCAGTGCGCATCAGGTCCGTCTGCATAGATCTCGGCCACATAGCTCCGTCCAGGGACGAGGAACGAGAGGGGGACCTCCAGCGTGCGGGCTTCCTCATCGGTGATGGCACCCACGTACCAATTTTCGCCGTCGCGCTCCTGGCGCGCGACCACCACGTAGTCCCCGATCTTCCCGTCGAGCACGCGGGTGTCCTCCCAGTCGACCGCAACGTCCCGGATGAACTGGAACGCGGGCTGGTTCACGTAGTTCTCAGGTAAGTCGGCTGCCATCTGGAGGGGCGAGTAGAGCACCACGTACAGCGCGAGCTGTTTTGCGAGCGTCGTGCGGAGTCGCGACTCCTCGGGGCGTCGAGGGCCGCCGTCTGCGCTCTCGATCAGGATGTCGAACACACCCGGGGTGAAATCCATGGGCCCGGCCAAGAGCCGCGTGAAAAAGAGGATGGTCTCGTGCTCCGGTGGGTTCCCGCCATCTGCAGCCCACGCGTTGTACTCCTGCCCGCGCGCTCCTTCTCGGGTCAACATGTTGGGATAGGTCCGGCGCTCCCCTGTGTCCTTGATAGGCTCGTGCGCGTTGATCATGATCCCGTGGCGCGCCGCCGCTTCGATCACCTTTCTCCAGTGCCGCACCATGTACTGCCCGTGGTGCGCGTGGCCCTCCGGGGTACGATTCCCCACATAGCCGGTCTTCACGGCGCTCATGCCGAGCGACGCGTACAGTGTGAATGCATCCTCCAACTGGCGCTCGTAGTTCTCGATACCCATCGACGTCTCGTTGTGGCCGATCAGCTCCACACCTCGCTCGCTCGCGTAGGCGGTGACTGCCTGCAAGTCGAAGTCGGGATACGCCTCTGTGAAGGAGAACAGATCACCATTGTCCATCCAGTTCCCGTCCCAGCCGCGGTTCCATCCTTCGACCAGAACCCCTCCAAGCCCACTCTCGGCCGCAAAGTCGATATACCGCTTTGCATTCTCCGTCGTCGCGCCGTGCTTGGGCCCGGAACTCCAAGTCGTCGTACCGATGTGCATGCCCCACCAGATACCCACATACTTCATGGGACGAATCCAGTCGGTGTCTTCCATCACATTGGGCGGGTTCAAATTCAGTCCAAGCACCGACGGCGCCAGATCCGCCGCGTGGTCGGCCAGTTGGATGGTGCGCCAGGGCGTCACGAACGGCGTGTGGCCCCGCACTTTCACCCCGTCGGCCCAGGGGGCCAATGTTGCGCGTAACTTCCGGTCATCAGAACCGACCAGGTTCATGGCCGCATAATCGGCGAGATTCGCTTCGTGAATGACGATGTGCAAGCCGTCACGGCTCTCCAGCGTGAGCGGCGTGTGTACCGTGTCCAACCTGCTCACCGGCGAGGCCGAATACAGAAACTCGTATCGGTTCTCACGGTTGGCGGGGATCCACCAGGCCCGGGCATCGTCCGCCAGAGCGAACTCCGTCAGTTCCTCGGTGATCTCGAACGCTCCGAGACCTGACTGCTCAGGAAGCTCGTAGCGGAAGCCAATGCCGTCGTCGAACATGCGGAAGACCACGGTGAATCGCCGCCCCGAAGAGGTGGTCTCGGCAACGTCGAGTCGCAGCTCATTATGGTGATCTCGCACGTGCGCGACCTCACCCCATACCTGCGTCCACGTTTGATCGACAGTACTCCGGGCAGTGTTTACGATCTGCAGGTTGTCGCCTAGCGGGCGAGCGCCCCGGAACTCAAAACCCAGCCGAGACGGCAGAATCACCGCTCGGCCATCACGTTGAAGGCTGTAGTAGAGCTTGCCATCGCGGATCTCGATAGTGACTTCATTCCGACCGTCGGGCGAGACGGCGCGGACCTGGGCTTGGGTGGAGGCGGGGGCTGCAATGAGGGTGACGGCGAGCGCAAAGCGGCAAGCCGTGCAGCGTATCCACATGGGTCTCTCCTTCGTGTTCCTGAGGGCACAAACCCCGTGCCGGATCCAAACCCCGCCACGGGGTAAGAGTTAAGTTAGCTCATGGCTTCTTTGCGTGTCTCGTTGACCCGTGGCCTCCTGTTGGCGCTCCTTTCCGGCTGCGCTCCCGCCACCCAAGCGGGCCGCGGGAACAACGAGGATGCACCCGAGCCGAGCCCGCCTCCCAAGGATGTCGTTACGGCGGAGGACATTCAGCAGAATCCCAACCAGTCTATCCACGAGATCTTGACGAGGCGGTTCCCCGGCGTCGTGGTGACCCGGGGACCCGATGGCAGTATCGCGATCCGCATCCGAGGTCCCACATCGATTTACGGTAGCAACGAGCCGCTGTACGTGATCGACGGCGTCCCCATCACGCCGGGACCAGGCGGGAGCTTGTTCGGGATCAACCCGTTCGACATCGAATCCATCCAGGTGTTGAAGAACCCCTCCGACACGGCGATGTACGGGGTGCGAGGTGCCAACGGGGTCATCGTTATCAAGACGAAACAACCGGATCACTGATCGTGAGGCGCCGTCATCGCCTGCGTCGTGGGGAGGCGCGGAAAGTAAGTGGGCGGTCGTTGTTCCGGGTAACGACGTACAAGTCACCCTGACGGGTACCGATGCGCTGGATGTCGCGCGCCTGTCCGGGCACGAGGAATCCGCTCTCCGACGTCCGCACCGGTGCGAATCCTCCCCCTCCGTCTCCGCGTAGAAACAGGCCGTAGCTGGCGCTCATCCGTCCGATCTCCGGCTTGACACCATCGAAATTCCCGGCCAGTAGCAAGTCGAGCGTTTCGTCCCCGTCGAAATCGGCGGCCAGAATGCCGTATACTGGAGCCAGTTGCGCTTCGAGCGGTAGCGGCACGAGCGCGAACGAACCGTCACCATTGTTCCGTGCCAGTGTCGTGGCGAACGTGTGCACCTGCTTGAGCACCGCGTCGGCCATGACAGCGGGCGCGAATATGTCTGCCACGGTCTGCTGGGCATAACCCTCGTAATCGGGGTAGCGCGCCTCAATGAAGGGAAGCGTTTTGATGAGATCGTCACGCAGGGCGATGGGATAACTGACCCCATCGACGAAGTAGGACACGATCTGCTCGACGAAACCGTTCCGATCGAAATCCGCAACATACATGGTAGTCGGCTCGCTCTCGGAAGCTCGGAGGCGCGTGTTGAGCCCCAGGTTGCCGATGACGAAATCAGTGCGACCGTCGCCGGTGAAGTCGCCGGCGACGATCCGATTCCACCAACCGTGGCTCTGCTCGAGCCCCGGTGCAGCCATTCGCTCGAGCTTGCCGGATCCAGCATTGCGGAAAATCATGATCGGCATCCATTCGCCGACCACTACGAGATCCGCCCGGCCGTCTCCGTCCACGTCGGTCCACAGGGCATCGGTGACCATCCCGATGTGCGCCAAGTCGGGCGCCGCCTGCTCGGTCACATCGTGGAAGCGGCCCCGGCCATCGTTCTCGAGCAACACGCTTGCGGGATCGATGCCGTAGCGCCAGGGAACGACGCGCCCGCCTACAAAGAGATCGATGTCGCCATCTCCATCGAAATCGGCGGCAGCCGCACGCAGTCCGCTGATGTGCATGACAGGCAGGTGGTCGCTCGCCTTTCGGAAAGTGCCCCGACCATCGTTCAGGTATAGACGGTCTTGCAGGGCGGGTGCCATGTCCGAGAACTCGCTGCCGCCACTGACCACATAAAGATCGGGGTGACCGTCGCCGGTCGCGTCGAAGAACACGGCTCCCAGATCTTCTGACACCCGGTCCTGCGCGAATAGCCCCTCGTTGCTCCTGGCAAATCCGCCGCCGCGCTGCTGGATGAGGAGTTGACCCGGCTGATCCCTGGCACCCCCGATGAACGCATCGTCCAAACCGTCACCGTTGACGTCCGACACGGCCATGAACGGCCCTTCGGTCGAGAGCATCTTCGGCATCAGGCGTTCCCGCCGGAAATCGACGAACTGATTCTCGTGGTGCACGAACTCCAGGGCGATGCTGTCCGTGATATCTGTGAACAGCGGCGCGACCGACGATGGACTGAGCGGCGTCGCCGTGCCCGACTCCGACTGTCGTACCGTGAGACGCTGGTTCGCCGTGACGTCCGTCAGTATGCTGACGCGCCCGTCCGGCCACTCGACCTTCACGGACTGGATGGTATCGAGCTGCCCTACGCCGAAGGTCAGAACGTAGTCCACGCTCGACTGGAATCCACGCGACGGCATCAACTCCTGAAAGAACAACTGCTCTCCGTTCTGGAGCGTCACTTTTGCACCGATACCGAAGCGGTTGGTGCCCTCTCCCTCGAGGCAGATCTGGAGGTAACGGTTGTCCGACAAAGCTCTGGCGTTGTTGCGATAGACGAATGCTTCCTGATTGACGTTGTTCACGACCAGATCGAGCGCACCGTCGCCGTTCAGATCACCGTAGGCCGCGCCATTGGAAAACCCCGGCGTGTCGAGTCCCCATGCGTCGCCCGTGTTCGAGAAGGTCAGCTGTCCGTCGTTCCGGAACACGTAGTTCGGCAGCATGGTCGAACTCATCTCACCGATGAGGCTCATGAAGTCGACCCGCTCACCCATGGCGGCCGCCCTCATCGTTTGATCGCTGGCCAGGAAGGAGACGTAGTCCTGTGACGTTACATCCCGGAGGATGCCGTTCGTGACATAGATGTCCTTGTGGCCGTCCAGATCGAAATCCGCGATGAGTGCGCTCCAACTCCAGTCCGTGCGTGCCACGCCGGCCATCTGCCCGATCTCACTGAATGTCCCGTTGTGGTTGTTGAGGTGGAGCATGTTGCGCATGAACTGGTGGTGATAGTCGTTCTTCAACTTGTTCTGGTAGCTATCCCAGTCCTCGAACGTGGACGTCGTCTTGAGTCGGAAGTCGTCCTCCGGCAGCATATCCGTCACGTAGACGTCCAGCCATCCGTCGTTATCGATGTCGGCCATATCCAGACCCATCGAAGAGAAACTGATGGAGGGCATCTGCTCGACGAGCAGCTCCGCGAAGGTTCCATCTCCGTTGTTGACGTAGAGGTAGTCCCGTTCGAAGAAGTCGTTAGTGACGTAGATATCCGGCCAGTCGTCGCGGTTCACGTCGCCCACGGCGACACCCAGACCGAATGCGAACTCGCTTCCGAAGATCCCGGCCTGATCGCTCACGTCGACGAAGTGTCCGCCAAGGTTGTGATAGAGTTTGTCCCCCCCGAGTGCATGGCGCACGTGACGGACGTTTCGCAGACCGAAGCTACTGACGGGTCGGAACGAGTTGTTGACCACGTACAGGTCCAGGTACCCGTCACGATCGTAGTCGAAGAACGCCGCGTGCGTTGAATAGCCCTCGTCCGCGACGCCGTACGCAGCCCCCATCTCGGTGAAAGTGGGCACCCCGTTTGCGTTCAGGCCTTGATGGATGTAGAGCTCGTTCGCCCGACGCTCGCCGGTTACGTCTCCGGCGTAGGAGATGTATATGTCGAGGAATCCATCACCGTTGACGTCGGCGAAGGTGACGCCCGTTGCCCAGAACCCTCTCCCCGCGACACCGGCTTCGTCGGTCACTTCCCGAAAGCGGAACTCACCCTCGTTCAGGTACAGCCGGTTCTCGCCCAAATTCGACGTGAGGAGGAGTTCCGGCAGCCCGTCGCCGGAGAGGTCGCCCAGCGCCACTCCGCCGCCGTTGTAGTAGTTGCGATAGGTGAAGACGTTCAGCTCGCGGGTATCGGCGAGGCGGTTCTCGAAGCGGACGCCCGTATAACTGGAGGGAAGCCTGCTGAAGAGCTGGTCACCGGCCGCTGGCGCCTCACGCAGCCGCGTGTCCGGAGTAGACTGCTCCGCGCCGGAACAACTGGCGAGGAGGCAGGATGCGGCAAGGAGAAAACGCCATAGCCTGGCCTCGATCCGAGACCAGGCTATGGCGGTACCATCACGCAAGGACGCTCGCCAATCAGTACCCGGTATTCTGGACGAGCATCGGGTTGGCGTCCAACTGCGGCTGCGGAATCGGCATCAGGACGAGATGGGCTGCACCCGCCTGTTTGAACGACCACGCTTGGGTGAACTTACCATGCCGGATCAGGTCCGTTCGTCGCTTGGCTTCGGTGGTGAGCTCGAACAGGCGTTCCTGTAGGATCACGTCACGGTCCACGGAGGCCAGCGGTTCGTCCGGGTCGAAAACCCGGGCGCGGAGCGTATTCAACAGGCTAAGGGCCGTGCCCGCGTTTCCGCGTTCGAACTCTGCCTCCGCCAGAATCAGATAGATCCCGCCCAGGCGGAAGTAGGCGAAGTCGTTGCCGCTTTCCTGGGCGACGCGAGCCGGATCCGGGGGCCACTTCATGACACGGGTGCCTTCACCTTCCCCAGCCTGTGTTTCATCAATGATGTCCACCGTGAAGATCAGTGGCGCACCGCTTCGTTCAAACACCGGCACGCCGGTGTCCAGATCGACCTGCGGTCCTTCGAGGAAGATCTCTCGACGCTCGTCGTCCGCATCAAACGCGTTGTACGTTTCTGCCAAGGCCGCAAAACCGTTCCAGGGGCTGGGGGTGAACATGTTGTAGTGCAGCACCCGCATCACGAAGTTGAGCCCCAGGCCGCTCTGGTTCATGAATTTGACGACTAGGATGTTCTCCGGCGATGCCGAGTTATCGGCGTCGAAGCTCGAACGCCAGTTGGCTGCCAGGCTGTACTCGGGCGAGTTGAGGATTTGAGTCCCAATATCGATGGCGGCGTCGCAGGCGGTTCCGCCCCCCACCTGCACGTCCATGCACGAGTTGTACGCGGTTGCATTGGGCGCGTCCGTCGTGAACACCCCGGCGTTCAGATACGTGCTGGCCAGGATGGCGTTGGCAGCCCCCTTTGTCATGCGTCCATGGGACTCCGACGGCCAGTTGGCCGGCAGGCCCACCTCGGCTTGAATCAGCTCGTCAGTGATGAACTGGAACACCTCGGCGCGTGTGTTTCTCTCTCTAGGTATGAGTTCGGTGTTCTCGACGATCGGCACGCCGCCGAACACGTCTATCAGCATGTAGTAGTAGAAGGCCCGGAGCGTCCGGAGTTCGGCTTGGATGACCGCCTTATCCGCCACGGTCACGTCCTCGAGCGCTGCGAGCAGCAGATTAGCCCGGGCGATGCCCCTGAAGGCATCGTTCCAGATGTTGTTGATTTCCTGGAGCCCGAGCGGGCTGTTAGCCGTCCACGTGTGGCGCTGAAGCTCGAGCCACTTCCCGTTGTCGAACCAGTCGCTGCCGCGCGTGGGCGCAATCAGCTCGTCCGAACTGATGTTGCTCACGTCATAGTACGCGCCGGTCGTATTGCGCATTACGGCGTACACGGACGCCAGACTCCCGAGCACTTCCGCGTCAGTCTTGAAGAAGTTGTCCGGTGTGATGACGCTGGTCGGTGATTCCGACAGGTCCGTACAGCCTTGCAGCAACATGAATGCGAGGGCTGGAACGAGGAGTAGTCGCGTGAAGCGCTTCGCCCCTCTGACCGAGTATTGGAAAGATGGTGTCTTCATGAGAACCCGACTGTTACAAGGTTGACAGTTGCTCGCGTGACCGTCTGGGGCATGTGCCCGCCAGAACTGGGCCCGCATCAGAACGAGAACCGAATGCCGGTGGTGAACGTGCGCGCGCGCGGGTAGCTGAGATAATCGATCCCGCGTGCGGTCTGACCGAGGCCAGTAGCCTCCCGGCCTGGCCCGGAAGCCGAACGGACTTCCGGATCGTACCCAGAATAGCCCGTTATCAGGAGTAGGTTATCGGCCGACACGTATACCCGCGCGGTGTTGCCCCTTCCCGACAACCAACCCGGGAGTTCGAACGTGTACCCCACCGTGATATTCTGCAGTCGCATGAACGAACCATCTTCGATCCAACGAGAAGAGAAGACGGCCGGCTGGGTGATCGCGTCGTCATCGTCCAACGCCGAGCGCAGGAAGTTCTTGTCCTGCAGCCCGTTGCTCTTCACTCCATGGACGAGCGCGGTGTTATTGAACACGTCCCGCCCCTGTTCCCAGCGAAGGATGAAGCCCGCGTCGAACCCACCCCACGTTAGCCGGCTACGCAGGCCGAGGACGAAGTCCGGATTGGCATCTCCGATTGGGACGAAGTCATCTGCCGTCGCCAACGTCGTCTCTCCGACGAGTGTGCGACTGGTTTCAATACCGTCGGCGTCGCGTACGACGTCGTACTGATTGAACAACTGCTCGCCTGCAGCGTTGATCCCCACGAACTCAGGTCCGAAGAACGTACCCAATGGGGACCCAGGCATGATGCGTTGTGATACCTGCCCGGACTGTCCCTGACCGCTCACGCCCCCGTTTGTAATGAACGAGCGGCCGCCCAGATCCACGACTTCGTTGTTCTCCGCCGCGAAAACGAGTCCGGCATCCCACGTCAGGTTTCGCTTGTTGATCAGCAACGCATCGAGGATGGCCTCCAGCCCCTTGTTGCGGATCTTCCCGATGTTTTCCAACCGCGTTCCTTGCACTGACGGTTGTGGTACGGGAACCGTCAGCAGCAGGTCCGACGTGTTCTTGACATAGTACTCGACACTGCCCGAGATCGTGTTGCCCGCGAAGCCGAAGTCGAGCGCGATGTTGACCTGCGATGTTTGCTCCCATTTCAACTCCGGGTTCTCAGCCCGGGTCGGCGCCACTCCGACCGTCTTCTGATCTCCAAAGGGGTAGCTATCGCCGTCACTGGGCGCCAGCAGGAGCAGGGACGCGTATGGTGCAACGGCCTCATTGCCCTGCAGGCCCCAACCCGCGCGAAGGCGCAGCTCGGAGAAAAGTCCGCCCCGCAAGAAGTCCTCTTCGGCGATTCGCCACGACGCCGACAAGGCCGGGAACGTCGCCCATTTATGGTTGGCTCCGAACTTGGACGATCCGTCACGGCGGATCACACCGGTCAGGAAGTAGCGGTCGTTGAGACCGTAGCTGACCCTACTGAAGAACCCGATGAGCCGACTGTCCGTTACGAAGGAAAAGGGAGAAACGAGCTGCCCGCCCGCGGCCAGATTGTCGAAACCGAATGCGTCGGTGCTGAAGTCTCGAGCCTCTGCCCGGAACTGATCCACATTATTGTCATTGAATTCGTAGCCGCCCAGGATTTCGAGCTCGTGCCCGTTGCCGAAGCGCCCGCTCCAGGTGAGGAGCGTCTGCAACGTTATGGACGTCAGCTCACGACTGGTTTGTCGTGCGAGTCCGTTCCAATTTGCCCCGACCGGATTGGCTGCGGGGTAGTATTCACGCCTCGTGCTCTCGCTCCGGTCCGCGCCCACGATCAACTGGAAAATGAGGCTCGGGACCACCTCAAACTGGGCCCTGAGGTTACCGAGCACTCGGGTAGTGCCGGCAAGGTCGGCGATCTGCTCCGTCATCGCCACAGGGTTGCGCACCGACTGTGTACCGGGTCCGATTTCGTAGAACTCTTCCTCGCCGGTTGAGGTGTCGGTCACCGTGACCGGCTGCGTCGGGTTGAACTGGAGCATGTTCTGGAACACGCCTCCTTCGAAGCCCCCCGTATTCTCGAACGGTATGTACTCGTTGCTGATGTGGGAGGCCGTCAAATTGAGACGCAGCTGCAGCCGATCGTTCCAGGCGAAGTGCGTGCCGTTGAGCCGCCCCTGCCAGCGCTCCAAGCTGCTGTTGAGCGCGACCCCCTCTTGGTTCATGTAATTGAGGGACGCACGATACTGCGTGGTCTCTGACCCGCCGGAAAAGGCAATGTTGTGGTTGTGCGTGACGGCGCTGCGGGTGACCGCGCCCTCCCAATCCGTGTCAGCCGACCCAAGTGCCGCTAGGCGCGATGGGTCCATTTCCCCGGCAGCGATCTGGTCCTCGACGAACTGTCGGTACTCTGCTGCGTTTAGCAGATCCAGAGTCTGCGCCACGGTTGACGCGGACACATAGCCGTCGTACTCGAAGGTCGACTGGCCTCGTACGCCCTGTTTCGTCTCGATCAGAATGACGCCATTCGCGCCCTGCGTGCCGTAGATCGCAGCCGCCGCTGCATCCTTGAGAATGGTGATGGATTCGATGTCGTTGGGGTTGATGAGGTTCAGCGGGCTGCGGGACAGCGCGGCCTGAGAAAAGGCGTCAACGTCACCAGCTCCGCCACCGATGCCGATCCCGCTCGCTTCGGTCGGTATGTTCTGGATGACGACCCCGTCGACCACGTAGAGCGGTTCGTTGCTGGCGCTGATCGAGGTGCCACCGCGGATCCGGATCTGCTGTCCGGCGCCGGGCTCACCGTTGTTCGCATTGACATGCACCCCAGCGGCCCGGCCCTGAATCATATCGTTGACGTTCGTGATCACGCCGACGTTGGCCTCGTCCGCCTCGATCGTCGCGATCGATCCAGTGATGGCCGAACGGCGCTGGGCACCATAGCCGGATACCACGATCGCCTCCATCACAATGACCTGACGCCGCAGTACGAAATCCACCGTCGTCGTCTGTCCAGCTGTGACGGTGACCTGCGCCGTCATGGGTGCGTACCCGATAACACGCGCCGTTATGATGACGGTTCCCACGGGGACGCTCGTCAGAACGAACGTCCCGTCGTCTCCAGTGGTAGTCGCCCGCCGCGTTCCCTCAATCGAAATGCTGGCACCGACCACGACTGCCGTACTCTGTGAGTCCGTGACCTGTCCTCGGATGATGCCCACCTGCGCCTGGGCGGCGAGTGGGCCTGCCCAATACAGGCTGACCACGAGTGTAAGAAGAACCCTACGGACGATTACCATGCGTCCTCCACAATGAAGTGAAACATTGCCATAACTCACCAGCGAATCCCGAGCGGAACTCGTATTCGCGGGGAAACGTCAAACTCGTGCACGGTCCGTGAGTCGGGGTCTCTTACCACCCGTTGTGGGAAGCGGGTGCATCTCGACCGAGATTCGGGTTTACCTATGCTAGGATAAGGCTGGTGTGACATGTTTAGCATAAGAGCACATTAAGAGTTCTTACTGAAGAGCAAGTCGTCCCATTCCGCCTATGTTTCAATTCCGCCTATATAGAGGAATAGCGCAGGGGCTGGCGCGGAATCATGATCCGCGTGTTATCAGCCGCGATATCATGCGAGATAGCCTTTGATGCTCTCCCGAAGATCCAGTGGCAGTGCCACGGTCTCGGTCGTAGGTTAGGTCCCTCCACAAACCAAAGCGACAAAAACGGCCTGTTTGATGTCGATCCGATCGCACTTCCCGATCTTTGAGAAGAAGGTGTACCTCAATAGCTGCTCCTATGGGGCGTTGTCCATCGAGGTACGAGACGCCTACAACCGCTATCTCGACGATTGGAACGAATACGGATCGGCTTGGGACCGGTGGGTCGAGCTATACGAATCCGCGCGCGAATCTTTCGCCAGCCTCATCAATGCGAAGCCGGAAGAGATTGCCATGACGTTCTGCGCGTCGGATGGCGTGAACGCGATCGCAAGTGCGCTTGACTACTCCGGCTCCCGGAACAAGATCGTCGTCAGCGATTTTGAATTCCCCACCGTTGCGCAGATCTGGCACGCTCAGGAGAAGAGAGGCGCAAAGGTCGTTCATGTGCCGGAGCGGGACGGGCGTATCCCTCTCGACGCGTACGAACGAGCGATCGATGACCAGACTCTGATCGTGTCAGTCGCTTCCGTGTGTTATCGCCATGGCGCGAAACAAGACATCCGGCCCATTGTCGATCTGGCGCACCGGCACGGCGCGCTCGTGTTGGTCGATGCCTACCAGGGACTCGGCTCGTTTCCGATCGATATCCGCGCCCTCGATGCGGATTTTCTGGTGGGAGGGACCCTCAAGTATCTGCTCAGTTCTGCCGGCACTGCCTTGCTGTACGTGCGGAGCGACCATGTAGAGAGACTGACACCGACGCACTCGGGCTGGTTCGCGCAGCGGGACATCGATGCCATGGACATCTACGCTAACGATCCGGCTCCGTCAGCCAGGCGGTTCGAATCGGGCACGCCGCCGGTCGCGAACATCTACGCGGCACTGGCAGGTGTGGCCCTGGTCGAGTCGTGGGGGTTGGAAACGATCGAACGCCGGATCGGAGAACTCACGCATATAATAAAGGAAGGGATTCGGGCCGAAGGATGGGAACTGGCAACGCCTGCGGACCCCTCGCAGCACGGGGCAATGATTGCGGTACGGGCCAAGGATGAGGTCGCGATCGTCGATGCGCTGGCGCGCGACCACATCGTGACGTCAGCGCGGGATGGCAACCTGAGAATCTCCCCTCACGCATACAACAACACCGAAGATATCGAACGGCTGCTGGAGAGTCTCCGGCAGCATCGGCGTTACATGGAGTGATCGAGACGTCGTGGTGAGTCATCCAACAGGAGCGAGCACATGGCAGCAAACGACACACTCGCCAATTTGGTAGCGGACCTGGCCAGCGGAAACGTGAAGGTCGTGGACCTCACGCAGCCGTTGTCGCCCGATACGCCCGTCATTCAACTTCCGCCGGAGTTCGCGGCATCTCCACCGTTCTCGATTACCGAGCTGTCGCGCTACGACGATCGGGGCCCGGCGTGGTATTGGAGCGCCATAACGTGCGGCGAACACACCGGTACACATTTCGACGCTCCGATTCACTGGGTTACTGGCAAGGACTACGCGAACCACAGTACGGATACGATCGCGCCCGACCTGTTCTGCCGACCTGCATGCGTCATCGACGGCGTGGCTGAGACCAAAGAAGATCCGGATTTTCTTCTTACGCCGGATCACGTACGAACCTGGGAATCCCAACATGGCGAGATTCCCGCAGGGGCGTGGGTGCTGTTCCGGACCGATTGGTCCAAGCGTAGTGATCCGGCAGCATTTCTCAATATTCAAGACGATGGACCGCACTCGCCGGGGCCACATCCGGACACCGTGAAGTTCTTGGTCGAAGAACGGGATATCGTGGGTTTTGGCACCGAAACCGTGGGCACCGACGCCGGCCAGGCCGGGGGGTTCGATCCGCCGTTTCCCTGTCATACCCTGATGCATGGGGCGAACAAGTTCGGTCTCGCCAGCCTTACGAATTTGGATCAACTTCCAGCCACCGGAGCCGTGGTGATCGCTGCGCCGCTCAAGATCGTCAACGGTTCGGGGAGTCCGTTGCGAGTATTGGCGCTGGCGCCGGCAGCCTAAGGGTGACGCCGCGCGCCGAAATCCGGCAGGGTAGGCATGGCTGAACGATCGTTTGCCAGAGAAGTGCAATCGCTCACGCTGGGTGACGGCGAGGTATTTCGCGGCGAAGGCATTCTAGCGGTCACCAAGGCGCTCCTGCAATCAGGGGTGGCCTATGTGGGTGGGTATCAAGGCGCGCCGATTTCGCACCTGATGGACGTGTTCAGTGACGCTTCGGACATTCTCGAGGAGCTTGGTGTGCACTTCGAGACGTCTGCGAGTGAGGCGAGTGCTGCGGCGATGTTGGCCGCCTCCATCAACTATCCGCTTCGTGGTGCGGCAACCTGGAAGTCGACGGTCGGGACCAACGTTGCCTCCGATGCACTGTCCAACTTGGCGTCGGCCGGCGTCCAGGGCGGAGTGCTCATCGTGCTTGGTGAGGACTACGGCGAGGGTGCGAGCATCATGCAGGAACGCACCCACGCGTTCGCCATGAAGTCTCAGATGTGGCTGCTCGACCCTCGCCCGAATCTCCCCAGCATCGTACAGTCGGTCGAACTGGGCTTCGAATTGTCCGAGGCGAGCAGTACGCCGGTCATGCTCGAGCTTCGCGTTCGTGCCTGCCACGTGTACGGGAGCTTCGTGGCGAAAGACAACCGGCCGCCAACGCTCACGGCTCACGACGCACTCGCGCAACCCAATCGTGCGGCCGACAAAATCATCTTGCCGCCATTCACGTTCCTGCAAGAAATTGACAAGGTGGAACGGCGCTGGCCGGCGGCGGTCGAGTTCATTACCCGAAACGGCATGAACGAATTCTTTGCCGGTGAAGCACACGAGATCGGAATAATCCTGCAGGGCGGTATGTACAACTCGGTCGTCCGAGCGCTCGACCTGTTGGGCCTGTCGGACTGCTATGGTGTAGGGAAGGTCCCGCTCTACGTACTCAACGTGACGTATCCGCTCGTCGAGTCGGAGATCGAGCACTTCTGTACGGGTAAGCGCGCGGTACTGATCGTCGAGGAGGGACAGCCAGATTTCATCGAGCAGGCGCTCAACCACTACCTGAACCGCGCGGAACTCCACACTCGGGTGGTGGGCAAAGACGTGTTGCCTATGGCGGGCGAATATACGGGCGATGTAGTCCGCGACGGCATTGCCTCGTTCATCGAGCGATGGCAGCCTGGACTGCTAGAGAATGGTGCGCAGGCCAAACGAAGTTTCGTGCTCGACCCGGAGCTGCAACGCGCAGTGCCGCCTAGGCCCCCGGGGCTCTGTACGGGATGTCCCGAGCGACCGCTCTTTACCGCCGTGAAGCTGCTGGAAAAGGAGCTGGGCCCTGTTCACATAAGTGCCGACATCGGTTGTCACTCCTTTGCCACCTTGCCTCCCTTCAACCTTGGCAACTCGATCCTCGGCTATGGCTTAGGGCCGGCCGCCGCTTCAGCCTTTGGACGATCGGACGAGAACCGGGCGCTCACCATCATGGGCGACGGCGGGTTTTGGCATAACGGACTGAGTAGCGGAATAACGAACGCCGTATTCAATAGAGACGACGGTGTCATCGTGATCGTGGACAACAACTACGCCGCTGCAACCGGAGGTCAGTTCATTCCCTCGTCGAGGGCCACGCTTGCCACTAGAACCGCCAGTCGGTCGATTCAGCAGGCGGTTCGTGGTGTAGGCGCCAAGTGGGTTCGCGCCGTACGGACCTACGATATCGCAAAGATGCTGGACACCCTGCGGGAGGCCATGACCACAGGGTCGCGCGGACCCAAGATCATCGTTGCGGAAGGGGAGTGCGAGCTCAACCGGCAACGACGCATCAAGCCGCAAATCGCGCAGGCTATCAACGACGGGAAGCGCGTCGTCAAAGAGCGGTTCGGGGTCGACAGTGATACATGTACGGGTGACCACTCCTGCATCAGGCTGTCGGGCTGTCCGTCGCTCACTGTCAGGCCGAATCCGGATCCGTTGCGGGAGGACCCCGTCGCATATGTAGACAACAGTTGTGTTGGGTGTGGGGTCTGTGGCTCGGTGGCACACGCGGCGGTTCTCTGTCCTTCGTTCTACAGGGCCGAGATCATTTTCAATCCAAGTGTGCGCGATCGCGTACTTGGTACGGTGCGCAAAGGGGCCATTGGCTTTCTCCAGCGTCGTACCGATCGCAAACGCGCAGCTCGTGCCTTCTGACTCTCGTTTGCGACCAACCACCATTGTCATTGCGGCCATGGGCGGCCATGGCGGTGGCGTACTTTCCAGTTGGATCGTGGACGTCGCCGAGCGGTGTGGGTTCATCGCGCAAGCCACTTCGGTGCCTGGAGTAGCGCAACGAACGGGCACAACGATCTACTACATCGAGTTGTTCCCAGTCGCCGCGGCAGACCAGGCAGGCCGTGCACCCGTCCTTGCGCTCATGCCCGTACGCGGCGAGGTCGATGTGCTCCTGGCTGCAGAACTGATCGAAGCCGGGCGGGCGGTCACTCGCGGGTTCGTCGTTCCCGATCGCACCACTGTCATTGCGTCGTCGCATCGGGAATACGCGGTTGCCGAAAAGATGCCCATCGGCGACGGTATTGCCGATCGGGAGCAGGTGCTTGCGTCAGTTGAGAAGGCCGCCCGGGAATGCGTGAGTTTTGATATGTCTGAGCTCGCCACGTTCAGCAACAGTCGTATCAGCTCCGTAATGTTCGGAGCGCTGGCAGGAGTGCGATGCCTACCGTTCGAGCGAAAAGATTATGAGGCAGCGATCGAGCGTGGTGGGATTGCCGTGGCGAGCAACCTCGCGGGTTTTGCTGCCGGGTTCGAACGAGCCCGGAGCGGTGCGGGTGAAGCCGTGCGCGCGGAGCCGGCGGCTCCACGGAAAGAGTCACTCCTGACCCTGCGGGCACGGGCCTTGTCGGATCGCATCGCGGCCATGATTCCGGAAGACGCCAGGCCGATGGTGGTGGAAGGGGTGCGCCGTGTGGCTGACTATCAGGACATGCGTTACGCCGACGCGTACCTGGAAAGGCTTGCCCCCATTGTTGCGGTCGACACTGGCGGGAAGAATGGAACGCACCGGCTGCTCACCGAAACGGCTCGTCATTTGGCGCTCTGGATGTCATACGAGGACGCCATTCGCGTGGCCGACCTCAAAACCAGGGCCGAGCGTTTCGAACGGTTTCGAACTGAGGTTGGCGCGGAACCCGGGCAATTGGTGTACGTCGTCGAGTACCTGCACCCCCGGGTCGAGGAAATCTGCGACATCCTACCGGCGCCTTTAGGGCGGTCCGTGATGCAGAGACGGGGTTTACGGAATCTCGTCGACAAGATGATCAACCGCGGCCGGCAAGTGCCCACGGCGAAACTCCACGGGTTCCTGCTGTTGCACGTGATCGCCGGTTTGCGGCGCTGGAGGCGTTTTACGTATCGGTACCATCGAGAGCTAGAGTTGATCGATGCGTGGCTCGGCCGAATCACCACGACCGCGGCGACCGACTACGACCTCGCGGTCGAGATTGCCAAGTGTCAACGGCTCATCAAGGGATACGGCGACACCCATGCCCGGGGGATGAGAGCGTTCGACACGGTCATCGAGGCGCTGGAGCGCGATGACCTGGGGGAACACCCAGCGGAGACGGCCCGGAACCTGATCGAGGCTGCCATGGTTGACGAGGATGGATCGGCATTGGAGTCGGCGCTCGAGAGTCTGCCTCGCCGTGATTGACCGTTCGCCCTATTTTAGAATGATGTTCTTTACTCTGATTCTTCGTGACCGACGATTCCTCGGGCTCAGCCAGAGCGAATGGCGTCGACTGGTCCGTTTCTCTCCAATTGCTACCGTGCTGGCGGTGGGGGGGTGTGATGGCGGACGAAACGATGGTGGCGGCGTCGAGCAGGGCAGTGTGGAGTGGAAGATCGAGAACGCCATGAGTGCAGCACCAGAGGCGATCGCCCGGAACGCCACGATCATGGGGTGGCCGACCGGGCCGAGTTCTTCAGTCACCGTCCTTCGGGAAGGGACCAACGACTGGGTGTGTTATCCCACGTCACCGAATGTGCCGTTCGATGATCCCAAATGCATGAACCAAGCAGCCAGTTTGTGGAGCCAGGCGATGGGGGTGGGGGAGGTGCCGGCGATCACCACCATTGGGGTGGGGTACATGCTGTCCGGCGGTGGCACTGCGAGCGTGTCCGACCCAAGTGTTCGAGAACCGCCATCGGGTGAGGAGTGGCGGGTCGATCCTCCGCACGTGATGCTGCATTTCCCGCCCGGCGCGCTCGACTCGGCCGGTTTGCCCGTGCGGCCTGATGACGGTGGCCCGTGGGTGATGTGGGCCACCACCCCCTGGGCGCATATCATGGTGCCAGTGGGCCCGGCACCGGAGAGCGAGTCGTCTGGTCCGGAACCAGGGACGCCTGAATGGAACATCAGCGACGCCATGAGTGCCGCTCCAGCGGCGGTGTCGGCCGGGGCCACGGTCGTGAGTTGGGCGGCCGGGGCCGGCTCAGAACGGGAAGTCCTGCGCACCGGAGCAAACGGGTGGACCTGTTTTCCAGGATCGCCGGTCACGCCGACCGACGACCCTACCTGTGGTAATCGGGCCTGGTCGACGTGGTTTGACGCGTGGGCATCGCGTACCACGCCGGATTTGCGTGCGATCGGCTTCTCGTATTGGCTCAAACCCACGGCTGCGGCCAGCAATGATGATCCTTTCTTATTGGCTCCAGGACCGGGACAGGATTGGATACCGCACCCACCGGAGTTCAGCGTCCATCTCCCGAGTGAGTTACTTGAGATGGCGGTTTTTTCCAGTGACCAAGGGTCGGGCGGTCCGTGGATCATGTTTGCGGGAACCCCCTATGCTCATCTGATGGTCCCCTTACGATAAGTCCCGGATTGGCCAGTGGCTGACGTCGTCGATCGCCTCGAGTCCGAGCTTTCGGATCGCTACACCTTCGAAGAAGAATTGGGTCAAGGTGGCATGGCCGTCGTCTACCTTGCTCACGATGTGAAGCATCAACGCAAGGTGGCGTTGAAAGTGCTACGCCCCGAACTGGCGGCCGTGTTGGGGACTGAGCGTTTCCTCAATGAAATCCGGGTAACTGCCAACCTGCATCACCCGAACATCCTTCCGCTCTTCGATTCGGGAGCGGCTGGAGAATTCCTGTATTACGTCATGCCGTACGTCGGCGGAGAAACGCTGCGAGCCAAGCTGAATCGGGAGCGGCAGCTGACCGTCGACGAGGCCTTGGCTGTTACGACGGACATTGCAGCGGCCCTCGACTACGCCCATCGCGAGGGCGTAATCCATCGCGACATCAAGCCGGAAAATGTCCTGTTTCACGAGGGCCGAGCATTGGTGCTGGATTTCGGTATCGCGCTGGCGGTCACGGCGGCCGGTGGAGAGCGGCTCACAGAGACCGGTCTCTCACTTGGCACGCCGGCCTATATGAGTCCCGAACAAGCGACCGGCGATCGGAACATCGATGCGAGAAGCGATGTCTATTCACTGGCGTGTGTCCTGTTCGAGATGCTCGCCGGCGATCCGCCGTTCAGCGGGTCCAACATCCAGGCCGTCATTGCCCAGGTCTTGACCGAAAAGCCACCTCGGGTTCGCATACGTCGCGACACGGTGCCAGTGCATGTGGAGGCAGCGCTCGACCGCGCTCTATCGAAGGTGCCAGCCGATCGCTATGAAAGCCCGAGGGAGTTTGTCCAGGCGCTCTCCGTTCCGGGTCCGGTTGCGCCCTCTGCGGTATCGGTGTGGCCTCGCCGGTTGGGGGTGATGGCGCTGGGAGCAACGCTGGTGGCCATTGGCTGGACCTTGGTTTCAAGATCCGCGGGGCCCATCCCACAACTCTCCGAAACGATTCACGTCACCTATCTACCAGGACTCGAAAGCGATCCAACCTGGGCGCCCGACGGGCAGAGCATCGTGTACACCTCTTCCGACGGAGGTCACCTCGGTCTTTGGATGCGCCAGATCGCTGGCGGGCAGGCGCATCGTATCGGATTGGAGGGCGTCGACGAGGCTCAGGCGGCCTTTTCGCCGGACGGATCACGCATCGCGTTCGTGTCTTCTCGTAACACGACCGGTCGACTGGGGCTTTTTCGAGGCGGACGGGAAATGGAATCGTTTGCCTACGGCGCCAACGGAGATCTTATGGTCATGCCGGCCTATGGCGGTACGGCGGTGAAGGTGGCCGACGATGCATACGATCCAAGCTGGTCGTCCGACGGTCAGCGTATCGCTTTCCGTTCTGCCAGAAACGGCAACTGGCGATTGTACACCGTGACGGTGGGGGACCAAGAGGTCGAGATGGTCGAAGGGGTGGAGCCCCGAGTGGTGGGCCTCTCTTGGTCGCCAGACGGCGAATGGATTGCGTACACGGCCGGCGAGAGTACGGCATCCGGATGGGATTTGTATGTGGTCCCTGCCGGCGGCGGGTCACCCGTCCAGTTGACCTTCGACAGCGCAACGGTGGCGCTTCGCCCTTCATGGTCGCCGGCCGGAGATTGGATTGCGTTCTCGTCGACGCGTGGCGGATCGCTCAACGTTTGGGCTGTACCGTTTGAGTCCGATCCGCCGGGTTTGGCCGGGCCGCCAGAGCCACTCACCCGAGGGATCGGCGAGGACGTCGGCGTTGCAGTGGCGCCTTTTGGCACCGCGGTGGCGTATGCAACACTGCACACCGCCCCCGATGTGTGGATGCTGGACACCGCCTCCGGTGCGTTGAGCCAACTCACCTCCGAGACGACCACGGAAGACTACCCGAGGGTCTCACCGGACGGCAGCCGTTTGCTCTTCTTCTCGAACAGGGGCGGCCAGGAACAACTGTGGGTGCAGGATCTTGCGACAGGAGGGTTAGAACAGGTGAGTCGCGGGAATGCCAGGCAAAGTGCATGGTCACCGGACGGGAACAGCGTAGCTTACGGCACCGATCACGGGCTTTTTGTTCAAGATCTCATGACTGGTGAAGTGATGGTTGTGCGTCCCGACCTCTTGGCAAGTGGTCCCGTGTTTTCGCCTGATGGTCGTGAGGTGGCTTTTCATGGTCGCCTGCAACAGAAATCGGGAGACCTGTATTTTCCCGTGCGACGGTCTCAGTTGTACAGGTTTGACGTCGAAGACGTGAACACACTGCGATTGATTCCGACGCCGGAGGGCGATCCCAGCGATCCGTCCTGGGGTGCCGAAGGAGAGACCATATTTTTCGGTGTCGATCGCCCGGGTGGCGTGAGCCTATGGGTGGTTGATTTGCCGACCGCGGAGTTGCGGCAGATACCGACCCAGGTGGCTGATGCAAGGCATGCCACCGTATCTCCGGACGGATTGTCGATTCTGTTTGTGCACGAGCACCGTGACCTGTATGTCATGCCGGTGTCGGGGGGCATTCCGCGATTACTGCACGCATCCATCGAACCCAACAGGACCATCGACTTTCCATCGTGGACGAGTGATGGTCGAATCGTGTTCAGCAGGAGAGACAAGTCGGGAGATCTCTACCTGTTGCAGGCAGAAGAACAGTAGGCAACCAAGGAGCCTTGCCAATGAGCCGTTTCATGGAGTTCCTCACCAAGCTGCAACCGTTTTCTCTGAATTTCACTCGCATTGCTGTCGGCTTTGCGTACTGGACGCACGGCGGTCAGAAATTGTTCGCGTGGTTCGGACGAGAGGAGCCGGTGCAACTCATGTCTCGTTTTGGCGCCGCTGGCATCATCGAGTTCTTCGGCGGTCTCATGATCATATTCGGCCTCTTCACCAGGCCTATAGCGTTCATCGTATCGGGTCAAATGGCAGTGACCTATTGGTGGATGCACGTCGGCAGAAGTGGAGAGCTTTGGCACTGGGCAAATCGCGGTGAAACCCCGGCCGTGTACGCGGTCATCTTCCTACTGCTTGCCGCCTACGGCGGCGGGCAGTTTAGTATCGATGGGATCTTGGCGAGGAGGATGAAGTCTTAGTCTGTCGTGGAAGAAGATCATGCTCACTATGAAACCGATTGGCACCGTCCACAGCCCTTTCACCGAAACCGGGCAGATTCCGAAAGGTCGCGGCGCCGAACACAAAGCGGAGGGGGTCCTCGAGATCCTCCCCGAGTTCGAGGCTGGCCTCACCGACATCGAAGGCTTCTCGCACTTATACGTCTTGTGGGTATTCCATCAGGCGTCCGGCTATGAGCTCCTCACGACGCCGCCGGTCGATACGCGGCCACATGGTGTGTTTGCCACTAGGGCACCCCGCCGTCCTAATCCAATCGGGCTCACGGTGGTCCGAGTCGTCCGCAGGGAAGGGCCGAAGGTCTATGTCAGGGGCGTAGACATGCTCGAAGGCACGCCGATCCTCGACATCAAGCCCTACCTGTCGAGCATTCCCGATCAGGAACTTCGGCGCGGTTGGCTTGCCAATATTGCATCTGCTACGGGCAAGGGCGCGAAATGATAATCATCCCCACGCACTAAGATCCGCCCGCGCCCCGCGGACTTACATTGCGGCAACTCGTGTTTCCAACGTCAACTCACGGCTGCACTGTGGACACCCGATTTCGAGCGGTAGCTCGAAGTGCATCGGCACATCGAATCGTCCCACGTAGCCACAGTCGGGGCAGGTACCGCTGCACGTCCGGGCGACATCTGGAGCTCGTACGCGCACTGCGAAGAAGTACACGCTCAAACCCAACGCCGAGGGGATAATCAGCACAAAAGCCCATGGGATGAACAGAAGCGGAACCGCGACGAGCCACACGAGGGCGACAGCCTCGATCGCTCGGCCGAACCGGTGCCAGAAGTCGTAGTGCACCACGTCCGCGTGAGCCCTGCCGTGGCGGCGTCCCCACCCTACCACCTCGAGATCTACAGGATGGCTCAACATCATGCCCCTCCCACTATGGGTTGCACAATCACATTCACGGCGCCACCGGCGGGGCGAATGCCATAGCTAAGATGACGTCGAGCCTCTGAAAGATGGATGAGATTTTGTGTAAGCCCGGACACGGTGCCTCGAGGCGGGAAGTGGACCCGCCTGTACCACGAGCCACCATCAGGGCCAGCTTCTTCTAGATTGCATGCGGTCATGGCAGCGAGAATGATGAGCCGATCCTGGATAATGAGCGCAGCCGAACGGGTCCGGAGTTGGGGTGGACGGGCGGACCACGTGCACCTCGTGTTGGTCTCCGTGGCGGTAGGGCTGGCAGCCGGGCTTTCGGCGGTCGGATTCCGCGCGCTCATCGAGTTCGTCAACCTGATCGTGTGGCACCAGGCAACGTACACGCTGGATTACATCAGGGCGTTGCCGTTCTGGTGGAAGATTGGCGCTCCACTGGTCGGCGGTGGCGTGGTGGGTTTGATAGTGCAGCGATTCGCGAAGGAGGCGAAGGGGCACGGGGTACCGGAAGTCATGGAGGCGGTGGCGCTGCACGGGGGGCGGATCCGTCCTCGCGTGGTTGTGGCCAAGATGCTCGCGTCTGCGGTTTCGATCGGATCCGGCGGCTCCGTCGGGCGAGAGGGGCCGATCGTACAGGTAGGGTCCGCCATCGGTTCGACCGTGGGGCAGTGGTTGCGGTTCGACGAGGGCAGGCTTCGAACGCTCGTCGGATGCGGCGCGGCGGCCGGAATCGCAGCGGCGTTCAACGCTCCGATTGCGGGTGCGCTGTTTGCTGCAGAGATCATTCTGGGCGACTTCGGCGTCGCACAGTTCTCGCCGATCGTGATCTCTTCGGTCACCGCCACGGTCGTCAGTCGCCGCTTCCTTGGCGATTTTCCAGCTTTCGAGGTGCCGGTTTACCGCTTGGAAAGCGCGTCGGAACTGATCGCCTATGCTGCCCTCGGGTTGCTGGCCGCGGTGGTCTCCATCGCGTTTGTGAAGGTGCTCTACGGTGTCGAAGACCGGTTCGACCGGGTACGAATGAGTCCCGTCGCCAAGGCAATGCTGGGCGGCGCGCTGGTGGGGACGATCGGATTAGTCGCGCCTCAGGTGTTCGGCGTCGGCTACGAAGCGATCAATGACGCCCTGAACGGGACCATGCTTTGGCCGCTCATGATCGGCCTGGTGCTCGCCAAGATTGTCGCCGTGTCCCTTACCATTGGGTCCGGTGGGTCGGGGGGTGTCTTCGCACCGTCCCTGT
>JBDHLU010000025.1:0-25979 GCA_039656555.1 Gemmatimonadota bacterium
CGCGTTGCATCGAATTAAACCACATGCTCCACCGCTTGTGCGGGCCCCCGTCAATTCCTTTGAGTTTCAGCCTTGCGGCCGTACTCCCCAGGCGGGGTACTTACTGCGTTAGCGGCGGCACCGAAGGGGTCGCTCCCCCCGACGCCTAGTACCCATCGTTTACGGCGTGGACTACCAGGGTATCTAATCCTGTTTGCTACCCACGCTTTCGCACCTCAGCGTCAGCAATGGCCCAGCAAGCCGCCTTCGCCACTGGTGTTCTTCCCGAGATCTACGCATTCCACCGCTACACCGGGAATTCCACTTGCCTCTACCATGCTCTAGCCGAGCAGTATCACCTGCAGGCCCGAAGTTAAGCTCCGGGATTTCACAGGTGACTGACCTGGCCGCCTACGTGCGCTTTACGCCCAGTGATTCCGGACAACGCTTGCGCCCCCCGTATTACCGCGGCTGCTGGCACGGAGTTAGCCGGCGCTTCCTCTGGAGGTACCGTCACCCTCGGTCTCCTATTCGAAGCCGAGTATTCGTCCCTCCTGACAGTGGTTTACAACCCGAGAGCCTTCATCCCACACGCGGCGTCGCTGCGTCAGCCTTGCGGCCATTGCGCAATATTCCCCACTGCTGCCTCCCGTAGGAGTCTGGGCCGTATCTCAGTCCCAATGTGGCTGATCATCCTCTCAGACCAGCTACCCGTCGTCGCCTTGGTAGGCCATGTGGCTGATCATCCTCTCAGACCAGCTACCCGTCGTCGCCTTGGTAGGCCATTACCCCACCAACAAGCTGATAGGCCGCGAGCCCCTCATCCGGTGCGACCTTGCGGCCGCTTTCACCTCAAGCCCATGCGAGCTCGAGGTCGTACGCGGTATTACCCGGCCGTTAGGCCGGCTATCCCCCGCCGGATGGCAGGTTGCTCACGTGTTACGCACCCGTTCGCCACTAACATTGGAGAGCAAGCTCTCCTCCGTTCGTACGACTTGCATGTGTTAAGCACGCCGCCAGCGTTCGTCCTGAGCCAGGATCAAACTCTCCGATAGAAGAATTCAAAAAGCTCAATTCGAACGACATGTCGTCCTTCGAAATCACAAATTCGGAAATTGAACCCTCATCGACCGGCGTCCGACCGCCGTCCGATTCAGTTGGGTCCGCACTCCATCCAATTCCTGACCGTCAGTTTTCAAAGAGCAAAATGCCACCCGAAAAATATCATGGGCAGCACAGAATTGTAGATGGGGGGAGCCCCCGAGTCAAGGGGCGTAAACGGTTGTCCGTAAGCTGGTTGGAACGATGGTGGTCGAGGGCCCTACTCCAGTTCTCGGATCTTCTGAATTAACCCCAGCGGATGGATCGGCTTCTTCATATATCCCGCCACGCCGATATCGCCGAAACGCTCAGCCTGATCGATGGGATCCTCCCCGGCCACGAGCACGAAACGCGCTTTGTCGGAGAGTGATCGCATGACCTCGAGGGCCCGGCGGGTCTCCGGTTCGGCCCCAGACGTGTCGACCACGGTGAGCCCGAATGCCTCAGGGCTGGCCCGGAAGATCTCGAGCCCCTGATAGGCGTCGCCGGCCACGGTCACCTGGAGCCCGGCCTCCTCGAGTACCGCTCGCATGTCGGAGAGTTCTTCAGCATCGCTATCGACCACGAGGACTCGTCCATTCGTTTCGGCGGAATTTTCGACCGCGATCGATTCTCGTGGTTTGGGCTCGCTGAGTGCGCGCACGATGCATTGGTAGCCACGAATTGCGCCCCCCTGGTCGCGACGGCGCGTCGCCGACAGGAGTCCATCGACGGTCGAGCCGTCACGGGTCCTGAACTGTACCTCTAGGCCGTCGACCATTCCGGCGCGAGACATTTCGCGTTGGAATTTCCGGATGTCTTCGCCGTTCACGAAGAGGTCGCGAGCATTGAGGTCGTTGAACTCGTGCCTGGCATACCCGAATAACTCGAGTGCCGCCCCGTTGACATCGACGATCTCGCCGGCGCGTGCGGTGATGTAGATCGCGTCCCAACTCTGTTCAAACAGCAGTCGATACTGCGCTTCCGTTTCGCGCAACTGATCTTCAAGCCGTTGGCGACTCTTGATGTCGCGCACGACTGCCAACACGTATTCCTTGCCCGCGTAGGTGTGCGTCGCCACGGCAACCTCGACGGGGAATGTCGTTCCGTCCGCCCGGGTGTGTGATCCCCGGTCCAACAGGTGGGGACGGCGCGTGTCGCGCGTTTCGGTAAGCTGGAGCTCGATGTCTTCTGGAATGAGAATCGGATACCCGAGATCGAAATCCGCGGCGCGCTGCCCAATGAGACTCGCACGCGGGCGGCGCAACCACCGGCAGGCCGTCTCGTTGAGGTCCACAATTTCACCGGAGGCGCGATCGGTGATGAACAACGCCTCGCCGGCATCGTCGAGCAAGCGGCGGAACCGGAATACACCCATGTCCTCCGCACTTCTTCCGCTTGCCAACGCAGTGCGGGCCTCGCCGAGATCGGCGGTCCGATCGTCGAGCAACCGGGAAAGTTCATCTACTCGCTCGGTGAGTTCCCGTTCCGCTTGTTTGTGACGGGTGATTTCGTGCGCAACCAGCGTCACGGAAGCGGCACGGCCTTCTCTGAAATTCGGCGTGAACCGACACTCGTACCACGCATCGGGGTTGTGCTGAGGAATCCCCGCCAATTCCAACTCACCGGTCTGCCCAGTGGCAAAAACTTGAGCCAGCTGCTCCTCTACCTCGACCACTTGCCGCGGCGCCACCCAGTCGAAGATCGACGTACCGATCAGGTCTTCTTCGGTCAATCCACCGAGCGGCGTATTGCCGAACACGATGTTCCCGTCCTCGCGAACCACAAAAACGAGGTCCGTCGGGGGGCCCTCCGGCTTTGCATGGCGTGGAACCGGCGCTGGCGGCGCCGCCCCGAGACTGGGCAGGCGCCCCGACCGGGCGGGTTGGGTCATGATCTCCTTGTCTTTTGCACCAGTGGCCTCAGCCGCGGCTGCCGGAGTCGTCAAATACTCGCCCACCCGCACTCGCGGCGTCGCTGGACGATTCACCCGTTTCGTGGAACCCTGTTCCACCTTCGTCCCATCCACTCTAGGGCCTCTCTTCATCATAGTGGTGCGTTTTTCTGTCCTGGTCCAGAGTTAATAGCAAGCAATCGTTGTGCCGACCCGAGAAGAACGCTCGTAAGTTGTTGTTATTGCAGTGCTTGCACCGAGGATTGCATGTGGCGCTTGAGGTCTGTATTGGGCAGGGGTTTAACTCGCAAATCGCCAACCAGCCTGCGTTTAGCCTTATCCGAAACGTCAGCTCAGCTCGATGGTCGGTGTTGGTCGGCAATCTCGGTGGCGTAAGCGGCTCTGTGACAGTCCTGGCACCGAACCTCCCACACGGGATGCACAGTTCCCCCGCCAGCGATGGGATAGCCGATCTTCAGCTTACCCTGGCAAAGGGGGCACTCGAGCGCCCTGGATGCGTCGCTCACGATGGCTCGGATCCGTTGCGCTTCGTCCCGGGAGTAGGTGACAGGAGTATCGCGGGTGTCGGACACGGTGTCTCCGGGTTCGAGGTCAAACCTCGTTCCCAATATGCACTGCAACTCCAAGAATGTCTCGTTTGGGGGGCGGTGGCCGAAGCGCGAGCCACCGTTCACATCACTCCGGGATCTCGGCGGCTGCGCGCAGAATGGCGTCGATCTCGGGGCCGAGCCGTTCGATCCACCCCGTAAAATAGCTGATCTGCGACCGTTGGTCCGCGGTCATGGGCTGTGGCCAGTCGCTGATCTGACCGTACAGTCGGAACATCCGGTTGCGCAGTTCGCGCGCGAGCGGGGCAATTGAATCAACACGTTGTTCGAGTTCGGAGAACGTGCGCCGCTGGTCTTCGTCCATTTCTTCGAACTGTCGCTCGATCGCAGTGAGCGAGTCGCTCGAGGTCGCGTGTCGTACGACTAGTTGTTCGATGCGTCGCACTCGCTGGTGCCACGCGATGCGTTCCCGTAAGGACACGTCCACACGGAGATCGTCGGACACCTGCACGATCTGCTCGAACTCGTGTCCATCGACCGTCAGTCGAATCGTGTACTCCCCCGGGAGTACCCAGGGTCCGCGAGCGTTGGTTCCGGCGCGGCTGTAGCGCAGGTTCCAGACGACGCGATTTACACCGGCCTTCGTCGCGGGCCGGACCTCTGCAACCTGGTCACCATGACTGGTCAAGACCGAAACCGAGATCCGCGTCGAATCCACGGCTTCACGGAGGTAGTAGTCGATCGTCGCCCCGGCCGCCGGGTTCTGGCCCTCGAAGATCATGTCACCAGTGTGTCCCCGCTCGCCGCGGTAGCGAATCATGCGGGCTGGTGCCACCGAGAAAAGGTGAGCGCGCGAGGCGATGACGTTGTCATTCAGTTCCTGCAGCGCGTTCAAGTTGTCGTAGATCCAAATACCCCGCCCGTGCGTCCCGAGCACCAGATCGTTGTCACGCGGATGTATGACCAAGTCGTTGACGGCGACTGTCGGCAAATTTCCCGTGAGCGCGGTCCAACGGATTCCACCGTCGTACGAGTAGAACAATCCAAGCTCGGCGCCCACGTACAAGACGTTGGGGTTCTCGAGATCTTCTCGGAGGGTGCGCAGGACGCGCGCTGCGGGCAGGTCACCAGTGATCGACTGCCAAGTGGTGCCGTCATCGTTCGAGCGGTAGGCGTAGTTGGCGAAATCATTGTTGCGATAATTGTGGGCCACCACGTACACGACGCCCGAAGTGTGATGGGAGGTTTCGATGCCGGAGATCCAGGCCGATGGCGGAAGGCCGGCAAGACGATCCGTCACGTTCGTCCAGGTCCGTCCTCTGTCATGCGATGTCTGCAGGTTGCCGTCGTCCGTCCCCACGTACAACACCTGGGCATCGAATCGCGATTCACCGATTGCAGTCAACGTTGGGTAGTACGGAATGCCGTCGTCGAGCGAGAGCGTCGTGTCATGAGCGCGCTCCCCCATGATCTCGAGTTCGCGCCGATTCACCCCTGTTGTCAGATCTCCGAGTGTCTCCCATGTGTCTCCGCGATTCTCGCTGCGCCACAATTGGTTTGTGCCGGCGTAGATCACGGTGTTGGCATGGTGCGAGATCAGGAACGGTCCGTCCCAGTTGGCGGGCGCCATGGCGTTTCCGAGTTCGGGCTCGGGCGAGCCCGGACCCCATGCATCCCAATTCCGGCGCGCGGCAATCGCTCCGCGCGGATTGTCCGGGCGGATCGACTGCCGCGCGCCGGTCACGACGTCGAGGCGGGAGAGGCCGAGGTATTGCGACTCGGTGTAGAGCGTCCGGTTGTCCGTCGTGTCGATCAGATTCAAGAACCCGTCACCGCCCCCGGTCTTGATCCAGTCTTCGTTCAGGATTCCCTCGCGACGGAACGTTGCGTTCGGTCCCATCCAACTGCCGTTGTCCTGCAACCCGCCATAGACCCAATACGGATCACGCATGTCTACCGAGACGCGATAGTACTGACTGAGCGGGAGGCTGGTCACGTAGAGCCAAGTCTGGGCGCGATCGTACGAAATGCCCAACCCCCCGTCGTCCGCCTTCATCACGTGACGGGAATCGTTGGGATCGACCCAGACCAAGCGGTCGTCGCCATGGAGTGACTGGCTCGCCCGTCTGAACGTGCGGCCACCATCGTCGGACCAACTGAAACTGTTCAGCATGTAGATGCGTTGGTCGTCGTTCGGATCCACCAATGGTTGGCTGGCGTACATCGGGCGGGGGTTCCAATCGCTCATGAACTCCCATGTCTCGCCCTTGTCTTCCGAACGATAGACGCCTGCGCGCCGTTCGTTGTATGCGGTGGATGCGTTGTACCGCCATCCCTGTTCCACTGACACGTAGACGATGTTGGGATCGGTGCGATAGATCGAGATGCCAATGCGCCCGATCTCACCTTCAGGCAGTCCGGTGGTCAAAGCACGCCACGTGCGTCCACCATCGGTCGACTTGAACAGGCCGCTGCCCGGGCCGCCGCCGTGAAAGCCAAAGGGCCGGCGGCGGCGTTGGTAGGTGGCGGCATATACGACGTTCGGGTCCGACGGGTCGACGGCCACGTCTACCACGCCCGTGTTCTCATCGCCTTCGAGGGTGCGGGTCCACGTGTCGCCGCCGTCGGTGGACATGTACAACCCACGCTCTTCATTCGGGCCCCAGAGATGGCCCATGGCCGCGACGTACACGATGCGAGGGTCCGTTGGGTGGAGTGCTACGCGACCAATGTGATGACTGTCCCGAAGACCTTTGTGCTCCCAGGTCTGACCACCGTCCATCGATTTGTAGATGCCGTCGCCCCAGGACGACGATTGGCGGTTGGCCCGTTCGCCCGTGCCCACCCACACGATGTTGGTGTCGAGCTGATGTACGGCGATGTCGCCGACCGAGTGCGTCGCTTGCCGCTCGAAGACCGGCGAGAACGTGACTCCATTGTTCGTGGTCTTCCACACCCCGCCCGTCGCGGATGCAAGGTAGAAGGTGAACGGATTCACCTCGGTCACCGCAATGTCCACGATCCTCCCGGACATCGTGGCCGGGCCGATGTTCCGGAACTCGAGATTGGCGACGGCGTCGGAGATGGATTGAGCGGCGGCCGACGTCGAAACAAGCATCGCGCTCAGTGTAGTGAGGATCGTGCGACGGGATGCGGATAGCATTGTGAAGCCGATTCGAAATTGAGAACTGAGAATCTAGAAGCTACCGGTCAGATCTCAAATCTCAATTCTCATTTCTTTAGCACCAAGTAGCCTGGATCGCACGCCAGGGCGTCAGCGAGCTTTTCCAGGTTCTTGAAAGAAACGGCCTTCGTTTCCCCGCTCTCCAGCCGAGAAATCACGCTTTGGTCTACGCCCGACTTCCGGGCCAGCTCGGCTTGTGACCAGCGGCGGACCGTTCTGAGTTCGCGCACGCGAAGGGTGACGGGAGACATATATGCAAATATGCAACATCTATTCGTATTTACAACTCTAGAGGATCTTGACTTCTATGCTAATCCACATAGCTTGTTGCAGCGTTACCCAAACTCCTCATCCCCTCAAATGGTGGTGGATCATGGCGTTACGACTTTCCTCGAGAGACCAATTGGACGCGGAACTCCGACATCGGTACTTGAAGCTGTGCAATCGATTCGGCACGGCCTCAGTAGAACCTCCCCGAAAGGAACTGGTGGATGCCTTCGCGAACGTGGTTGTGGCGGCGGAGGTGCGGGGGCCGGCAGCCGTGATGGCCACGGTCCAAACGGCTGGGGAGTCCTACGAGTTTATCGTGGGTCGATGGTGCGACACGACCTGGCGGGGTATGGTGGGCATGGCTATCGAAAAGGGGTTGGCCGAAGATAGTCCTGAGGTCAGTTACTTCCGGCGGGAGCTACCGATGCAGGAGGCGATGTAGGACGGAGGTCGATCGTCGATGGACAAGAACGATGGACTATGCTATGGGGGCGGGATGAATGTCCCGCCCTTTCTTCGTCGGCAGTGGGCGTCTATGGCTGCCCTAGGATCTTCTCCGGCGTGCGATGGCGTCGCAGCGTGCCGTCGCCCAATTGCCCAAGGTCATTCAGCCCCCAGCAATACACGGCATTTCGCGTAACCGCCATTCCGCAGGAATAGTCTTCCCCACCGGATACCCAAAGCCAGCCCAGTGGGCTGCTGATCCGCACGGGGACAGTTCGCGATGAGATCGTGGAGTCGCCCAGCTGCCCGCTCGAGTTTTCGCCCCAACACCAGCCGAGCTGGTCGATGGCGATCCCGCATGTATGTTGACCGCCCGTCAGTCCGGTCATGAAACTCACTCCCGACGGCGCGCGCACTAACACCGGCGTCGAGGAATTCACGACGGTGGAGTCACCCAGTTCGCCTGATTGCCCCCTGCCCCAACAAAACGCTGCCCCAGTTGCAGAAAGCGCGCAGGTGTGCGTGCCACCTGCATCGATTCCGGCGAACGTCAGCCCTCCCAACACCGCAACGGGAACGCGCTGGTTGTTGAAGTTGCCGTTTCCGAGCTGCCCGTAAAAATTGTCGCCCCAGCAATACGCTGCGCCTGCCGTCGTGAGCCCACAAGAGTGCGCGTCACCGGTGACGACGCGGGTGAAAACCTGGCTTGTGCGCACCAAGATCGGCGCCCGACGAGCCGACACGGTCGAATCCCCCAGCTGGCCACTAGCGTTTTCACCCCAACACCACGTTGCGGACGCTGCCGTGGCGCACGTGTGCTCACCCCCGGCTGCGATCGTCGTATAGGCAAATCTGTTCGTGACTGCGGTCGGGGCTCGGCGGTTAGAGACCGTACCGTCGCCCACTTGCCCTGAACCGTTCGCACCCCAGCAGTACGCGACGCCGGCGTTGTCCAAACCGCACGAATGCTCCAGTCCGGCACTCATGGCGGACCATTGATTGATCTTGCGAACCACCGTGGGAGATCTGCTGTCCCTGACTGTCGAGTCTCCGAGTTGGCCCGAAGAGCCCTGCCCCCAACACAACCCAAGCCCGATCGATGCCACACCGCACGTGTGTTTGCCACCGGTTTCGATGCTGGCATACTCGATGGTGACCACCCTGACGTCGGAGGACCCGCTGATTGTTTCAGAGGTCGCGGTGATCGTGGCTGTACCGACGGATTTCGCGGTGACTTTACCAAGAGTATCGACCGCGGCGACGGCTGAGTCGGACGAGGTCCATACGGTGGGCCTGGTCACGCTCTGTCCGTTCGCATCCTGCACGGAGAGCTTCAAGAAAAGGGTGCCGTCAAGTGGAATCAGCACTGAATCGGGCTCCACGAGGACTTGGGCAACCGGATTGCTCTGCTGGTCGTCACATGCCGCCAAGGCCAAGATGGCCGTCGCGAGTAGCATCAGTCGAGGGAAACGGTCCATTTATGCGTCCTTAGATTCGCTGGGGTACAGGCGCCCCCGGCAGGATTCGAACCTGCGACCCTCGGCTTAGAAGGCCGATGCTCTATCCAGCTGAGCTACAGGGGCGAGACCTCTAAGTTGGCAAATACCAATCGATTAGACAAGGCAAGAGTCTGCGGCTGTGTAGTCGGGGCGGCCAGATTCGAACTGGCGACTTCCTGCTCCCAAAGCAGGCGCGCTACCGGGCTGCGCCACGCCCCGTGGGCGGTGATACCTCCACCGGGCGAACAACCTAGCGGGTTAGCTCTTCTCGACAAAATCGGTGGTGGCGAGAATCGGGCCTAGACCGGGTCATGACAGCTAAGCATCAAGATCTCAGGGCGAGTTAGCCCGGCCGAACGGGTCCGGCAACCTCCACCCGGACCCGTTTTTCTGAACCCGAATTACCTGCGATATGGTGCCGCGTCTGCCGGGGTTACCGGAGAGTTTTGTCCGCCAATGAACACCCAGCGGCCATCGCGGCGTTGATACACCTCCGTCCGCTTTGCCTCGGTGACCACCTTGCCGTCTGGGGTGTTAGCCCGCCAATACCCATACATGTGAATGACGCCAACATCGCCAAACATGTCCACGTAAACCGGACGCAAGCTCACCCAATCGTCATCCACGGCTCGGATGAACTTCCAATTCCGCCGCACCACCGCGGCCGAACCCGGCACTCCTTCGGCTGTCCACCACCAATGGGCGCGTTCGTCGTTGGGGCACGCGTCGAAGAACCGGTTGGGTGTTTCGTCTGCCAGAGCGTCTACCCAGATCTCCCAACACATGGTGACGTGGTCGATGAGGCCTTGCTGCTCGGCACTCCACTCTTGGGCTCCGGCAGGGACGGCGACCAGGCCAGCCGCCAATGCGAGGGTGAGTGTACGCATGATCGTCTCCTTCGGGTGAGGGGGATAGACACCCTACTGTCTGTATTACCTATGAGACAGCGCGGTCATGTGGCGGTCAAGCCGGTCTGCAAGGTTGGCGGTTGCGCCCACTATCCCCGCTGCTTCTTCAGCCAATCCGCAAACGCGCGAAACGCCCGCCCCCGATGACTCACCGTGTGTTTCCGCGCTGGGTCCACAAGTCCGAATCCCTCCCGCAAGTCTTCCGACCAAAACAATGGGTCGTATCCAAATCCGTTCGTGCCCTGGGCCGTCTCGAGGATCCGGCCCGTACAAATACCTTCGAACGTGACGGCCGCTGCATCTGGGCGCGGGAGATAGGCAACGGCGCATCGGTATCGCGCGCCACGTTTATTGGGCGGAAGTCCGACCAACCGTCGCAACAACTCGTCGTTGTTGGCGCGGTCCTGTTGATCTGGGGGGCCGTCGAACATCGCAAAGCGCCGCGATTGCACGCCCGGTTTGCCGGCCAGTGCAAACACTTCGATGCCGGAGTCGTCCGCGGCGGTTGGAAGTCGGCTGAGACGCGCGAAGTACTCGGCTTTGAGTCGCGCGTTCGCCTGGAACGTCGTTCCCTCTTCGATACGTTCCTCTTCACGTGTTTCGTGAAGCCCGATATCATCGGGGAAGACGATCTTGTAGGGTACGTCAGAGAGGAGCGCGCTGATTTCTTTCGCTTTGCCGGAGTTGCGCGTTGCGACGAGAAGTAGCCGCTCGCTCAAAGGCCCAAGACCTCGCGCTGTTTGGTGAAGAGTTCCGTAATGCCGTCGTGCGCCAGGTCCAGCATTTGGCTCAACGCCGCGCGATCGAACGTTCCGGATTCGCCAGTTCCCTGCACTTCGACAAACTGATCCGGCTCGAGCATCACGATGTTGGCGTCGACCTCGGCGGAACGGTCTTCCGAATACGCCAGGTCGACACACGGCTGCCCAGCGACCACACCTACCGAGACTGCCGCAACCAATCGGCCGAACGGGTTCGCGACCTTCGCTTCGTTTTCGAGCCACCTACAGGCATCGTACAGCGCTACCGCAGCACCAGTGATGGCCGCGGTTCGCGTGCCACCATCGGCACGCAGCACATCGCAGTCGATGTAAACCGTGTACTCCCCGAACTCGAACGTGGATAGCGCGGCTCGGAGGGACCGCCCAATCAGACGTTGGATCTCGGCCGTCCTCCCGCCGGGCCCCCGCCGCTCACGTGACGTTCTCGTATTGGTGGAGCGAGGTAACATGGCATACTCGGCTGTCACCCAGCCCAGCCCGCGATCGCGCCGCCACGGTGGCACTCCCTTCTCTACGCTCGCCGTGCACAACACATGGGTCTCACCGAACCGAACCAAGCAGGACCCTTCGGCCTGCGACTGGAACCCGCGTTCTAGGGTCACGGGTCGGAGTTCGTGTGGCTGTCGTCCGTCTACACGAGACATCGTCAAGGTTCTCCCGAACTTGTGTACGACTCAGAATCCCGGCTTTGGGAAATAGGGACGGGCCGTGCCTCGAGCGGACCAGTGATGCCACCGCGTCCAAACGACCATTTGAGGAGCGGGGGCGCCACCAACGTTGTGCCGATCACCATGATGAGAATGGCGCCAAAGAGTTCTGGTGTGAGCACGCCGTTCACCAGACCGATGTTGGCAAATATGAGACCGACCTCCCCTCTAGGGAGCATGCCGATGCCCACGGCCGAACGATTGAACTTTCGCCACGGTACCGCCCAGCCTGCCGCAAACTTTCCGATCACCGCAATCACGAACAATCCCAAGCCGATGAACAGCACGGGGGCGTTGGCCGGGTTGAACGGGTTGAGCAGCCGAACGTCGAGTGCGGCCCCAATGGAAAGGAAGAAGACGGGCGTGAACACGTCCGCGACCGGTTTGATACGCTTCTCTATCGTGTCGAACTGGTTGGTGCCCGAGAGAACTATGCCTGCCGCGAACGCGCCGATGATCGGTGCCGACCCGGCGACGGACGCCAACGCCGCCATGAACAACAAGAATGCGAATGCCGCAACCAGCAGAATGCCCCGCACGCGCATACGATCGATCACGCTGAATACCTTGGGTGCGATCAACAATCCGAGACTGATTGCCAGGACCAGGAAACCAATGGCGATGCCGAGTGACCGTCCGACCGCGAACACTGTGACAGCACTGCCCGCGATCAACGTCGAAACGAGCCCCAACAATACCAACCCGAGCACATCGTCGATCACGGCAGCCCCAATGATCAGCCGGGCTTCGATCGAATGCATCACCTCAAGGTCTTGGAGTACGCGTGCGGTGATTCCGACCGATGTTGCAGTGAGCGTTGCACCCAGAAAGATCCCCGTCGTCGTCGCGTCCGTCAGGGCGAATTCGTGGCGTGCGAGAGGAGACATCCAGAAGAGAATGCCGCCCAACATGGGCAGAGCCACTCCGACCGCCGCGACGGACATCGCTCCTGGGCCAACCCGGAACAACTGTTTGAGATCGGTTTCCAACCCGACTTCGAACAACAATACGACCACGCCGATTTCGGCGAAGACGTGGATGATCTCGGTCAGTGAATCGTCCGCCGCAGTCGGAATGATCCCGAGAACGCTCGCCCCTAACAGCACACCGGCGATGAGTTCGCCGAGAACCGCCGGTTGCCCGATCCGTTCGAACAGTTCCCCCGAAAATTTGCCCGCGAGCAGGATCACGGCGAGCACGAAGAACAACCGCGTCAGCGACCCGTCGCCCTGAGCGGCGCTCGCCGCAAAGAGCGGCGTTGGTGCTACCGCCAGCAGCAGCGCCGCGGCTCCGACGAATCGCTTCAAAAACTTCCGAGCGCTTGACGTGCCGTAGGGTTGAGTGTCCGTTCGAGGGGGGGGCGGAACGGGATCTTGAACTGCGCCGTATACGACGTGGAGATAGTAATATCACGCGGCCGCACACGACGGTTGATGCGGAGGTTGCTAAAGGCCTCGTTTGGCAGGTGAAGCGCCGTGATCCTCAGTCTAAGTCTTTGGCGAATAGTGGCGTTGTCGAGCCCAGCGGCAAGGTCGGCCTGTGCGTGCATTTCTTGTTCGACGGACCAAAACCTGTAGTAGACCTTTATCCAATCAAACCCGTAGTACGCCACGACAACGAAGACAACTGCCTGAACAAGGCACCCAAGTTTTGATTTCCGGGCTTTTACCACTGCGACTGCGCTCCGTCGACGATGTCGTTCACGAGTTTGACCAATGCGATCTCCCGCCCTTCCGGTTCTCGCGGCGGATTGTATTCACCGTCCACGGTCAAACCGCTGCGTTGCCATAGCATCCGATCTTCCTGCACGTCAAAGATCTCGACGGACAGGGAAATCATAACCCGGCGCCGGGTGACGGCCACGTTGCCAAGGTTGTCCGACAACACTTGCAGGGGTATGTCGGCCTCATACCGGGTAATGATTCCGCTCACGATGGCATCTGCCGACGCTTGGGACGCTATGCGCAAGCCGAGTCGCCGTTCGATCGCTTCCGTAACAGCTGCAGCGACCTCGAGGGTCAACGACGGTTCGGCCGTCTGATTGTCAAAAGGCAGGATGGCAACCGTCCGAATGTGGCTGGGCAGCCCCCCACCGGCAAAACCGTACAAGCAACCGTTCGCGGCCAGCAATACAGTGGCGGCCAACGCGCCAAGACTACGGTTTTCTCCAAATCGAATCATTGATCTCCGTCAACACATCAACATCGGCGAAAGTGACACTGAACAGCGCGGCCGATTGTGGAAATCGGAGCTCTGCCGAAACCACCCGCCCTCCGGCTGGTCCGAAGCGGGACTCGACAGTTCCAATCAACTCGCCTCTGCGCCGCATTTGCCCGCGGAGCCGGGACCCGGCCTCGTCAGGCACCAGATCGAATGTCAGCGTGTCCATCAGCCCCGAAAAACGCCAGATGCGCCGCTCACCCTCATCCAGACCGGTCAACACAAAGCCCTCAGGAGTAGGCATTGGTACCCCCGCCATGGCCCAGAACAAGGGGGTCATCTCTACCAACGCTCCTATTTCGTCATCGGGCACGACCCAGTGCACCGAGTCGCCCACGATCATCGCTGTCCCTGCCCGGCGAAACGGACCGCGGTAGTCGAAACGTACCGAATCCGGTGGCACGAACCGAATGGCCGCCCGCCCCCGCGACTGTCCCTGTTGGGTGGCGTAGGTCCACCGGAGGTCGTAGAGCAGGGGCTCATTGGGCGTGTACGCTTCAACCCAATCACTCCACTCGGCCGGGTCTAGCGGTGGGAGGGGCATTGGAGCAATCGGGCTCGGCCCACCACCACACGAGGTGAGCAGAAGTGCCCCAAAAAGATAGAGGCCACGCTTGGTCCAGTCAATCACAAGTTGTTGTTTATCAATGATTTGTGGCATTAACCTACCGTCTCACGCGAACCGATCTTATCCGGTCGCCCTGCGTGGTTTCGTCGACGACTCCCAGGCCGGATCGGACTCGACCAAAGACCGTGTACGTGCCGTCCAAATGCGGTTGCATAGCCAGAGTGATGAAGAACTGACTCCCGCCGGTCTCGGGTCCGCCAAGCGCCATCCCAACGTACCCATGTCCGTAGCGCCGCCGATTCAGCTCGTCACGAATAGTAAACCCGGGGCCGCCGGTTCCGTCTCCCCTCGGGTCTCCATCTTGGATGACGAAGTTGGGTACGACTCGGTGCCAACGGCCCCCATCGAAGTATCCCTGCTCGGTGAGCTGAAAAAACGTGTTCACCGTCAGTGGCGCCTCCGCGGCGAACAGATCGATCTGGATGCGGCCCCGCTCCGTTTCCAATTCCCATCTGGGAAGGTCGCCACGTTCTGCCGGCAGGAGAAAGCGCCTCACGATCTGTCGGTAGTCATCTTTGGCACGGCCCGTCTCGATTGGAAACGGGGCACCCCATCGGATGAGGGAATCGGAGAACGCCGTCGCTGCGGCTCGTCGCGCCAAGTGATGGCCACTGGATGGGTAGCGCTGGAAAAAATCGGCCGCGATGCTGGTGTGCTTGGCCGATGCCCGGCCGAGCGCCCGGATTATGGCCAGGCGCACGTCCCCGTCCCCATCTCGTTCCGCCATGGCGTACGCATCGATGAAGAGCGCGGCATCTGAGTCGGAGAGATCGCGTCCGAGAATGCTGACCGCCTGGGCACGAACCCCGACGTCTGGGTGATACAACTGCCTTCGGGCCACCCCGCGGGCGCGGCCGGAATCGGCGGTGCCGAGGGCAGCCAGGGCCGCGCTGGCGACCCGGACGTCGGTGTCCGTCGTGAGGTCGACCAACCACGCTACGGCAGTGTCGCCGGCCAGTGCAGCTAACGCCCGCACGCCACCCACCCGAAGGACCCAATCCTGCGATTGGATCCAACCAGCGGCTTTGCGAATTGCCGTCGGCCGATCACTATCGACCAGGCCAAGCAGAGCGGGTTCCCGGAAGGCAATGCGCCCCCGATCGACGAAATCCAGGAAGGCTTCCGTTGCCCCAGGGGCGTCCAAGGTCCCCAAGGTAGTGAGTGCGGTAGCAACCACACCCGGGTCACGATCCGTGAGGCGCTCCATCACCTCGGGTGCGAGCCCTGGGTCGGCATAGCTCGCGATCGTGCGTAGTGCGTGCACTCGGACGCCCGCGTCGCCATCACGGAGAAGCGTCTGGAGTCGCTCGGCGACCGCACCGCGGTCGAGCTGTGCCCGGCCCACGAAATCTTCCGTGAGCACGCGGGCGGCCCACCCACGGATTTCCGCATCTGCATCACCCAAGGCTCCGAGGAAAATGCCGGCTGCGCCAAGTGATCTAAGGCGAAAGAGCGCGTAGATAGCTCCCTTCCGGATCTCTGGGATGCCCGAGTTGGCGAACCGGTTCAACGCCGGCGTCGGGGCACTCGAACCGAGCCGCCACATCTCACTGGCGGCGTGGGCGAAGGCTCGGATGGATGGCCCGGTCGTTGGTAGTGGACCGTCGAACAGCTCAACGAGCAGCTCGCGTGACCGCCGACTCTGGATCTTGGCCGCGGCGGTCATGGCTTCACGCCGCCGGTCGGGATCGGCGCCGGCCCTACCCAACACCAACGGCCGCAGCGCCTCTATCACGGCGGTCGACGAATCACCGATCAACCCCAACGCGAACAGCGCGTCGAGGTGAACGGTCGTGTCCGGGTCGGCCAGGAGCCGCAGTACCAGCGCTGTCCCGCGTCGATCTCCGAGTCGTCCAAGGGCCAACGCGGCGTGCCGGCGAACGATAGGGTCAGGATGGATCGACCCGGCACGCAGGGTCTGAAGGTCGAACCGCCGCGAATCTTCGGCAGAGAGAATGTCGGCCAGAATGTCCACAATCGCTTCGTCCTGGGCGCTCACCGGGAGCGGCGCGGCCAGGAGTGCGATCAGACTAGAGACGAACTGGGTCGGGAATCGCAATGAGGCGCTCGCGAATTTGGTCCGGAAGGTGTTGGACGGCTCGATTCGAATCGATGGCAATAAGCGAGGTCGTAGCGGTCGCCAAAAGGTCCGAGTCGTGTTCGACGGCATACCCGAACGTCACTAGACGGCTGGAAGCTCTCCGAACCCAACACCGGACTTCCAGGAGGTCATCGTAGTGCGCGGGTGCGCGGTACCGAACCGACGCTTCGACCACTGGCAATCTGATTCCGGACTGCTCGAGTTCCCGATAGTTGACGCCAAGGGCGCGCATGTGATCGGTACGCGCCTGCTCACACCAAATGAGATAGTTGGCGTGGTGTGCGACACCCATCTGATCGGTTTCGGCGTACCGCACGCGAATTTCTATGGTTGAGACGGTTTGTGTCACGTCAGAATGTCCTCCTCGAGTTTCAAGTTGCTCGATCTTGCGTAGGGCGTCTATACTTGCGCCCGTGACCCACGGCTCTACGATCATCGTTTCCGACGCTCATCTTGGCTATGGCCCGCCGGAACTCGCGGCCCGATTCCACCGGTTTCTCGACTCCGTGTCCGAATTGGGCGACCATCTAGTCATTGCCGGCGACCTGTTCGAGTTCTGGTTCGAGTACAAATCGGTCATTCCGCGCATGGCGTTCCCTACTCTTGCGCGGCTGGCAGCCGTCCGGAAAAACGGCGTACGACTTACCGTGGTCGGAGGTAACCACGACCGGTGGGGTGGCCGGTTCTGGCGCGACGAGATGGACGCGTCGTTCTATCCGCAGGGTGGCGACGTCGAACTCAGCGGTCACCGGTGCTTCATTGCCCATGGAGATGGACTCTCCGAAACCCGACGTTCGGCACGCGCGTTCCACCGCTTTGTTGGTCATCCGGTTACCAAGTCGTTGTTCAGATGGATACATCCCGATGTCGGTATGGCCGTGGTCAGACGCTTGTCGCCCCACCTCGCAGGAAAACGACGATCTCCCTCCGATCTGGACCACGCCGCGCAAACCCAGCAACAGTTTGCGTTCGACATTCTAGGGACCCGTACGGACATCGACGTGGTTGTCCTTGCTCACACCCACGTTCGGGTGGCCGCCGAGTTCCAACCCGGACGGTGGTTCGTCAATCCTGGTGCTTGGCACGACGGCGGCTACTACGCGGTGCTGAACCGGGATGGGCCTTCGCTCCACCGTTTTTCGGAATCGGGTTAGAACGAGAAGTTCACGCCGAGCCCTACCCCACCTTCAATCGTTCCTCCAACCGTCAAGTCAGGAGGAAAATCCCACAGCAAGGTGGACACATAGGCCTCGGCCGCTGCCAACAAGTGGTTGAACGCCAACAAGACCGCCCAGTCCTGGAATTCGGCGCGTTTGCTCGCGATGAGTTCCGGGTCCGCATCGATACTCCTGAGATAGGAGAGTTGATTGGAAGACTTCACGGTCATGAACAACGTGACACCCTCCCAAAAAACAAACGCCGCTCCGGTCACGCGGCGTCCGAGGATGGACTGACCCCATCCCGGAATCAACAGAGAGCGCCATGCGCCTCCGAGGGGTGACACCGGCGGGTCTGAACGAAACTTCGGAACGGGAATTGTGTCTCCGGGTTCCGGTTCTCGTTGTTGCTGTGCCTGCGGGAGTGGCAAGGCCTGTCCCATGCTCACAGATGTCGCTACGCATGAGAACACCGCGACGAACGTCAGGATGCGCATAGCGTCGCCAGGCGGCTCGGAACGAGTTCGACTGTGACGGACGGGTCTTGTAGTGTGCGCAACTCACCGTCCAAGTGCATCACCAAGGGCCGATCCACGTTCGTCACTGTGACCTGGTGGGTCTGGAACATGGTCACCGGTTCGAGATTCACGTGCGTTCCCTTGATGCAGCGTGGGACCCAACGCAAGAATTGGCTCACCGACACTTTGTCGATCACACATACGTCAAAGAGCCCATCGTCAGGTTTTGCGGTGGGCGTGAGTTTGAACCCCCCACCAGCCGTTGTCCCAATGGCTATTTCGAGCAGTGTTACCGCTCCCGTCTGCGCGTGTTCACTTGCCGAGATTTCCAAGGTCGGCGGCTCGAACCGCCAGAACGTTTGGTACACGGCAGCCAGATAGAGTAGGAACCCCTTGAGCCGCTTCATGTTCAGTGTTTGCCGGACGACTTCGGCCCCAAACCCCACGCCCATACCGTTGATGAAATATTCGTTCGCTACCAGGCCCACGTCGAACCGGCGCACGATGCCGTTCGTCAAGACATGACGCAAGTTGTCCCCAGCCTTCTGCGGGTGCAGACCAAGGGTCTTGGAGAAGTCATTCCCTGTCCCGATGGGTATGTGTCCAAGAACAGCGCCGCTCTCCGTTGCCAGTAGACCGTTGGCAACACCGTGGACCGTGCCGTCACCCCCGGCGGCAACGACCAACGGCCATCCTTCCGCTACGGCTTGCTTGGCAAGTTCTACCTCGTGGCCCGGGTGATTGGTCTTCATCAGGACTGCCGTCCAACCGACGGCGCGAGCCACCTCGGCCAGCTCTTGCTCGACACCCCGCGCGACGCCACGACGCGCATGGGGGTTCAGGATCAAGCATACGCGTTTGTCGAGTGATGCAACGGGTGTTGGTGTGGGTTCAGCGAACATTAGCCGCCCGGCGTGGCGGGAGCGTGTGGGAATCGAACCCACCGGAGCCGCCAAAGGCGCCTCCCACCGGTTTTGAAGACCGGACAGGCCACCAGGCCTGATCCGCCCCCAGAAGCACTATGGGCGAACCGCGATCGCGTCGATCTCCACGAGAGCTTGCTTGGGAAGGCCGGCGGCCTGAACCGTAGATCGCGCGGGTTTATGACCTCCGAAATGCCTTTCGTATACGGCGTTCATCTCGGGAAAATCTCCCATATCGGCCAAGTAGACCGTAGTCTTCACGACCTGACTGAGCGACGTACCGGCCGCGTTCAAAACGGCGGCGAGATTCGTGAGAACCTGTTCAGTCTGCGTGGCGACATCGTTCCCGACGATTTCCATGGTTGCGGGGTCGAGCGGAATCTGACCCGCTGTGAATACTTCGTGCCCTGACACGACGGCCTGACTGTAGGGGCCGATCGCTGACGGAGCCTTGTCGGTTGCAACGATTTCCATTTGTTTTTTGCTCCTCTAGAACAGGCCTTCGATCACGCCGTCCTGCGTGACGTGCATCCTTTCGGCCGCCGGTGTCTTGCCCAAGCCGGGCATAGTCATGATGTCTCCAGTCAACGCCACAACAAAGCCTGCTCCCGCCGATGGAGAAACGTCTCGAATCGTGAGCCGGAATCCTTCCGGCGCTCCCAACAGCGTTGCGTCGTCACTGAACGAATACTGTGTCTTTGCCATACACACGGGCGTTTCACCCAGGCCCGCGGCTTCCATCTGCTTGATCGCCCGATTTGCCTTGGGGGAATAATCCACACCGTCGGCACGATAGATCTTGGTCGCAATGGCCTCGATCTTCTCGGGAATCGAGAGCGTGGTGTCGTAGAGCGGCTGGAAGTTCGCCTTCCCGTCATCGAGAATTTGCAGCACAGCCTCAGCCACCTCCATCCCACCTTCGCCACCTTTTTCCCACACTTCGCAGAGGGCGACTTTGGCTCCCTTCGCTTCGCACCCGTTCATCACCACTTGGAGTTCTTCATCGGAGTCCGTGATGAACCGATTGAGAGCGACAACTGCTGGTACACCAAACAGGTCGACATTCTCGATGTGGCGGGCCAAGTTGGCAAACCCTCTCTCGACAGCAGCCGCATTCGGCTCCTTGAGTTCGTCTTTGCCGATACCTCCGTTCAGCTTGAGTGCCCGAATGGTCGCGACGATGATCACGGCCTCTGGGGTGAAGCCGCCGGTTCGGCATTTGATGTCAAAGAACTTCTCGGCGCCCAAATCCGCGCCGAATCCAGCTTCGGTGAGAACGATGTCACCGATACGCAACGCGGTGTCGGTCGCGATCACGGAGTTGCACCCATGGGCGATGTTGGCGAATGGTCCGCAGTGCACGAACGCTGCTCCGCCCTCCAACGTCTGCACCAGATTCGGAAGCAGCGCGTCTTTCAGCAGGAGCGTCATGGCTCCCTGCGCCTTGAGTTGCCTGGCGCGCACCGGCTCGCGGTCGTACGTCATCCCCACCATGATGTTGCCCAAACGTTCCTCGAGATCGTCGAGGTCCGAGGCAAGGGCAAGAATGGCCATGATTTCGGATGCCGGCGTAATGACGAACCCATCCTCGCGCGGCACGCCTCCCAGCACACCGCCCAAGCCAACGGTGATGTGGCGAAGAGCGCGGTCGTTCATGTCCATCGTGCGTGGCCACGTGATTCGTCGTGGATCGATCCCGAGCGCGTTGCGCTGATGCAGGTGGTTGTCCAACAGCGCCGACAACAGGTTGTGTGCCGAACTAATCGCGTGAAAATCGCCCGTGAAGTGGAGATTGATGTCTTCCATGGGAATGACTTGCGCATACCCACCGCCGGCCGCACCACCCTTGATTCCGAACACCGGGCCAAGACTGGGTTCTCGCAGACACACGACGACGTCCTTGCCCATCTTGCGCATGGCTTGCGAGACGCCGACAGTCACGGTGGATTTTCCTTCGCCGGCCGCCGTCGGATTGATGCCGGTTACCAACACCAAGCGACCCCGTCGTTCGTTGGATGCGAGGTTCTGGTTTCGAACCTTAGCCTTGTACTTGCCGTAGGGAATGAGGTCGTCGGGACCCAACCCAAGGTCGCTCGCAACGTCAACGATGGGACGCGGAGTGGCGGCCTGAGCGATTTCGATATCAGAAGGTACGGCGGTCTTGGTGGTCATACACTCTCAAACGGTTGGGCCACGCGCGCACCAAAGCACTGCGCGGCGTTGTTTGTAGTCAGAGTTGCAATGTTTTCTACCGTCATACCACGGATGGCGGCGACCTTCTCCGCAACGGCCGTTACGAACGACGGCTCGTTGCGTTTTCCTCGGTGCGGGACGGGTGCAAGGTATGGCGCATCGGTTTCCAACAACAGCCTATCGGGTGGACATTGCCGGATATACTCGTTGCCGTCCCAGTTCTTGAACGTGACCATGCCGGAGAAGGAGAAATAGGCCCCCACGCTCAGCCCAGCCTCGAACACGGTCGGACCAGACGAAAACGAGTGGAGAACGATGGTGCCTTCCGCGTCACGAATCATCGCGGCGATGTCGTCGTCCGCGTCGCGGGCATGCACGACGACCGGCCGGTTGACCTCGGCGCCAAGGGCCAGCTGGTCGGCAAAGGCCTTCCGTTGGACGTCCCGTGGAGAAAAATCGTAATGGTAGTCTAGGCCAGTCTCGCCCACCGCGACTACCGATGTGTCGTGGACGGCGTCGCGCGTCGCCGACAGGAGTTCGGTAGACCACGTTGATGCAACGTGCGGATGGACCCCCGCCGTGGCGGAGATGCCCAGTTGTGTCGCGAGACTTCGGGCCTCGACGGTCGTTTCGGCGGAGTCGGCGACAATAATGGCATGCGTGACCCCCGCAGCTCGTGCCCGACGCATCACGTCCAGCCGGTCACTAGCGAACTTCTCGTCCGCAAGGTGGCAGTGCGTATCGACGAGCACGGGCGACCAGTCGCCAACTAAAGCGTGGCTGGTGCGGTCTTGGTGATCAGAGCCTTGGCGCCCCGGGCATCGGCTCCCGGCCAGCGTCGCTCGATGAAGAGCAACAGCGGCGATGCGATGTAGATGGACGAGAAGGTGCCCGTGATAATCCCCCACGTGACCACCAGTGCAAAGGGCCGAATGACGTCGCCGCCCAAGACCGCCAAGGCAAGTGTAGCCCCCAGTGTCGTTCCGGAGGTCAGCACCGTACGCGGCAGTGTCTCGTTGATGGATCGGTTCAGGATCTCGAAGAGGTTCGCGCGCTTGAACTTTTTCAGATTCTCTCGCACGCGATCGAACGTCACGATGGTGTCATTCAGCGAGTAGCCGATAATCAAGAGGAGCGCCGCAACGATAATGAGGGACATCTCGACATTCAGATAAGAGATGAAAGCGGCCGTGCTGATGACGTCATGGATCGTGGCCAAGACGGCTGCCAGGCCGAAGCGCCATTCGTACCGAAACCAAATGAAGATGAAGATCGCGCCAAAGGCGAAAATCAGCGCCTTTAACGCCCTCGTGGAAAGTTCGCCACCAACCTTAGGAGAAACGGCGTCCGTGTACCGGATTTCGTACCCATCGCTGCCGAACGCCGCAGTCAGTGCTGCATCGACTGCTGCCACGGTCTCCTGCACCGAAGCTCCGCTGATGTCGTCTGAGGCCTCAACCCGAGCGCGAATGGCAAATTCGTCGCCACCCGATCCAAACGTTTGGATTTCTGCTCCGCTGATACCACCCACGTTCAGTGCGTCGCGGAGGGCACCCGTATCGATGGATTCGTCGAGGGCCCGTACCTGGAGAAAGGTCCCACCCGTGAACTCGATGCTCAGATTCAGTCCGCGGAACCCAAGGAGCAGGATACCCGGAATCGCAAATAGCACGGCGACCATGAACGCCACCCGCCACGAGCGGAGGACGTCATAATGGGCGTCGTCGAACAGGCGCAGCATTAGATGGACAACTCCTTCGCCGGGTCGCGGCGTTGCAGCCAGATGAGGAACAGCGTCTTGGTAACGAAAACGGCGGTGATCAGCGACGCCACGATACCCACGATGAGCGTGACCGCAAAACCTTTGACCGGGCCGGTTCCAAACTGAAAGAGAAAGGCCGCGGTAGTTACCGTGGTCACGTTGGCGTCGATGATGGCCGGCATGGCGCTGGCAAACCCCGACTCGACCCCCACGCGGGGCGTTTTGCCCAGTTTGAGTTCTTCTCTTATTCGCTCGAAGATGAGAACGTTCGCGTCCACGGCGATACCGAGAGACAGGACGAATCCGGCCAGGCCGGGGAGGGTCAATGTTGCACCCAGCGCTGCCAGCCCACCGAGCGCGAAGAGCACGTAGAACGAAAGTGCTACAACCGCCAGAATGCCCGCACCGCGATAGTAGAGCAGCATGATCAACACCACCATGACAGAGGCCACGATGGCCGCGGTCCGGCCTTGCCGGATCGAGTCCGCTCCAAGCGTGGCTCCGACATTGCGTTCGTCGACGACTTGGAGTGGGGCCGGGAGCGACCCGGCCCGAAGGACGAGTGCCAGGTCCTGCGCCTCAGCGATGTCGGCCCGCCCCAATTCGATCTGTCCCGACCGCCCGATTTCTCCGCGGATGATCGGAGGTTGCCGATGAACCCGGCCATCGAGCATGATGGCCATGTAGTCATTGATGTGTTGACGCGTTTCCCGCTGGAAGGTGCGCCCGCCCCGCCGACTCAGCTCGAACTGTACGATCGCCTGGTTGGTGGTCGGATCTATGGTGGCGTTCGCATTCGTTAGTTCCGCACCCGTGAGCATCGGTCGGCTGTCTACTGCGTAGAGCCCACGATAGGAGCGGCCACCTTGGGACACCGGTTCAGATGCCCAAGCCAAGGTGAGGCCCCGCGGCATAGCCCGTTTCGTGACCTCGTGATTGATGAGTGTGTCTACACGCAGCACGTCTTCTTCCGGCACCAAGAATTCGCCTGGGATCTGTCCGAAAAAGATCAAAGAACTCAGCGGTCCAGGTTGATCCACCGCAAACGTCGTAGAGTCGCTCCCTTGGGCATCGGTGGAGTCGGCTTGGGTCGTGTCGGGTTCGGTCGTGTCGGACGTCAAAAGGGATTCGATCGTGGACGGGGTTTGCGTATCGATCCCGCCCGAGAGTCCACCCTTAAAACCCGCCCGAAGGAGCGCCTGATCGATGGTGGGCATCGCGGCCTGAAACAGGTTCTGCATGTCGGTGATGCGGAACTCCAGGAACGCGGCGCGTTGCACGATCTGCTTGGCGCGTCCCGGATCGTCGATGCCGGCAAGCTCCACGACGATCCGATCGTTTCCAACCTTCTGGATCAGGGGTTCCGCTACACCAAACTCGTCGATCCGCGTTCGGATGACCGTGATGGCACGATCGATCGCGTCCTCTCGGTTGGGAATTGCACCAGCGCTTTCGTCGAGTTCGAGTGCGAGGTGAATGCCCCCGCGGAGATCGAGCCCTAGCTTGAGAGGAATCCGGCGGACGGTCGTATCGCTCATCCGCCCTTCGGCGTCACGGACCCGGATCGTGACGTCTCGTGGAATAAGCCAGAAGATGCTCGTAACCACGAGAACGCCAGTGAGAATCAGCCGATTTCGTATTGTAGAAAGCATGAAGCCAATCTGCGCAAGAAAGCGTTAATGACTAGTGGAGCCGTCCACCCCTGTCAACGCGACCTGGGCAGCGGCGAAGTCCTTGTCCAATTGACGCTTGAGAGCCTCCGGGGAGTCGAACCGCTGAACGTCTCGCAGCCTGCTCACCCAGGAGAGTCTTACCCGTTCGCCATACAAGTCGTCATCCAATTCGAAGACGTGGGCCTCGATAGACCGTTCCGTCTCGTCAAACGTGGGTCTGGATCCCTGGTGCATCATCCCTCCCGAGCTTCCCGTCCGCCACTCAACGTGGACGGCGTATACCCCATCCGGGGGTAGAAGCTTCCGCTCGTCCTCCACGGCGACGTTGATGGTGGGGTACCCGATTCCACGACCCCTGCCCGCCCCCCGGACGACTACGGAAGATAGGGAGTACGGTCGTCCGAGTAGCTCCTTCGCGGTCTCGAGGTCGCCACCCGCGACCGCTCGACGGACCAACGTGGACGAGACCTGGCGCCCGTGTAGGGTAACCCCCTCCACGACGTCTACGGCGAAACCGAGGTCCGTACCGAGCCTCCGAAGAAGATCGACGTCTCCGCTCCGCCTTCGTCCAAACCCGTGATCGTGCCCGATGACGAGTTCGCGCATGTCGAGCCGGTCGACGAGGATCTGAATGAACTGCTCGGGTTCCAGGCGCGAAAGCTCCGTTGTGAACTCGACAAAGATGACCACATCCAGTTCTGATTGCGCGAGGATCTCACGGCGCTCGTCCGCCGTGGTGAGCAACGGTGGAGCAGCTTTGGGGTTCACGATTTCCAGCGGGTGTGGTTGGAACGTGACCAACACGCTGCGGTGCCCCGTCCGCTTGGCCCGCCGCGCAATCTCATCGAGCACCTTGTGGTGTCCGAGATGCACGCCATCGAAGGTGCCAACGGTGACGATGGCTCCTGGGCCGTCGTCGGGGAGGGCGGGAATCATCACGATGCGACGACCACCTTGGGTCTCAATACTTCACCATTGGGTTCCGCGACCGCGACGAGAATGTCGTCCTCCAAGAGCGCGACGGGACCCGCATGGGGCTTGTCCATTGGAATCGGCCGACCGTGGCGCACCTGATCGGCCGCCGAGGCATCGAGGGTGACCGATTCGAGGTGTCCGACAAGCCCGCTGGCGGGCCTCACCATCGTGAGATCGACTGCATCGGGCGCCAAGGCCTCACGCACGTCGAAGGGCCCGATGCCGACTCTCCGGAGTGAGTGGAGGTGTCCACCGCATCCGAGCGAGGCGCCCAGATCGCGCGCGAGCGCACGGATATAGGTGCCCGCACTGACGGTAGCCGCGAACCGGATGGCATTCCCATCGATTTCCAATGGGGCGAACCTCTCAACGACGACGGCCACCGGCTCTAACGCGGGCGGCTCACCACCCCGCGCTAGCCGGTACGCTCGCTTGCCACCAACCTTCTTGGCGGAAAAGGCGGGTGGGCGTTGCAGGATATCTCCAGTGAGCGCGTGCATTGCGTCGCGGATT
>JBDHLU010000026.1:0-24795 GCA_039656555.1 Gemmatimonadota bacterium
CGGACGATTCCGAACCGCACGCCAGTCAACACCTGAAAATGCGTGGGATCGATGGTGCGCACCTCATCGACATCCGTCACACACGAGGCGACGAACTCGAGATCGATCAACCGGTTCCAGACATGGGCTCTTCCGGCCTCGATTTCGGGGGTGCCGCTGAACTCGAGTTGCAAGCTTAGGCTCGATGTGGTGGACGGCGTAGCCTAACCGGGTATCGGAACGACGGGCAAGGGCGCAGATTGCATCCAATCCCCGAACGAGACGGATCCATGCGAATCCTAAAGTTGGTTCTGACCCTAATCGTCGCGCCAATCATCGCGGTCGCCCAAACGTTCACGCTCGACCAAGTCATGTCCGCGCCGTTTCCGTCGGGGGTGGTGGCGGCTCCGACCGGCACCCGCGTTGCCTGGATACAGAACGATGAAGGAGAACGCAATATATGGGTGGCCGAAGGGCCAGATTTCCGCGGACGGCGGTTGACTACTTATGCCGGAGACGACGGGCAGGAGCTTGGTTCGCTCGTGTTCACGCCCGACGGGTCGCGGCTGGTGTTCGTGCGAGGGGGCGCACCGAATCGGCAGGGCGAGATTCCCAATCCGGCCTTGTTTCCCGATCCGGCCGAACGCGCTATCTGGAGTATGCCCTTCGGTGGGGGTGACCCCGTGAAACTCGTCGAGGCTTCCGGGCCGGCCATGTCGCCTGAGGGTGATGTGGTGGCCTATTCACGATCGCGCGCGGTGTGGACCGTGCCCGTGGACGGGTCCGCCGATCCGACCCGACAGTTCAGTGTCCGTGGGGGAGCCGCTTCGTTGCGGTGGTCGCCTGACGGGTCCAAGATTGCCTTCATCTCGAATAGAGGCGATCACGCGTTTCTCGGTGTGTTCGACAAGGCATCGCGGACGATCGTCTACATCGATCCGTCGATCGATCGAGATGCCTTTCCCGCCTGGTCCCCTGACGGCTCGAAGATCGCCTTCGTGCGCATTCCCCGCCGGAGCGGTGGGCTGCCGTTTGCGCCGGTCCGCGATGCGTCTCCGTGGTCGATTCGTGTCGCCGACGTTGCGGCGCAGAGTTCCAGCGAGATTTGGCGAGCGGAACCCGGAGTTGGTAGTGCGTTTCACGGCGTCGTTGCCAGCAATCCGATTTTTTGGGGTGTGAATGGCCGGGTCGTATTTCCCTGGGAGGCCGATGGCTGGCTACATCTCTACTCGGTGCCGGCAACCGGTGGAACAGCAACCCACCTGACCCCTGGGGCTTTCGAGGTGGAAGACGTTGTACTGACGGCCGATCGCACCGAAATGGTGTTCTCGTCCAATCAGGATGACATCGATCGCCGCCACCTGTGGCGCGTGTCGGTAACCGGTGGCCCGGCAAGGCCGGTGACGACGGGACGTGGCATCGAGTGGTCGCCGGCGGTGGTCGGCGACGGTTCGGCCGTGGCATTCTTGGCCGCTGGGGCTACGATTCCGGCTCACGCCGAGGTCATGCCCAACGCACGACAGACAACCGACATGCGACAGTGGCTGGCTCGCGAGACGATGCCGGGCGACTTCCCGTCGGACCGACTCGTCGAACCAGAGCAAGTGATCTTTTCAGCAGCCGACGGGATGCGCATCCATGGTCAGCTGTTTCTACCGCCGGACCTGCGCGACGGAGAGCGTAAGCCGGCAGTGATTTTCTTCCACGGCGGCTCGCGCCGGCAGATGCTGTTGGGGTTCCACTATCGAGGCTACTACCACAATGCGTATGCGTTGAACCAATACTTGGCGAGCAAGGGGTACGTCGTATTGGCCGTCAACTACCGATCGGGCACCGGCTATGGAATGGAGTTTCGTGAGGCGCTGAACTACGGAGCGACCGGTGGCAGCGAATTCAACGATGTGATGGGGGCCGGCTTGTACTTGCAAAACCGTCCCGATGTCGATCCCGATCGCATAGGGCTCTGGGGTGGTTCCTACGGGGGGTACCTGACCGCGATGGGGTTGGCCCGATCGTCCGATCTCTTTGCCGCGGGCGTCGATATCCACGGTGTACACGATTGGAATGTGGGGATCAACAACTTTCGCCCGGATTACGACGTCAAGGACTATCCCGAGTTTGCGAGGACGGCGTTCGAGTCATCGCCGATGGCGGACATCGATACGTGGCGGTCTCCCGTGCTGGTGATTCACGGCGATGACGATCGGAACGTCAAGTTTGCGGAGACAGTGACGTTGGTCGAAGCACTGCGCGAGCGAAGTGTGGAGGTCGAACAACTCATCTTCCCCGATGAGGTGCACGGCTTTCTGATGCATCGAAGTTGGATGACGGCCTATCGTGCCGCTGCCGACTTTTTCGATCGCAAGCTCAGGTCGAGCAGGACGCTGACGCCGTAGGGGCAGGGGCGGCTTGCCCAGATCGAGGCGACCTGCCACAATTCGTCGATGCTTCGTGTCTCCGGGGAGGCCTCCCTCAAAGAAGAGCAAAACTGGCTCGTTACAGCCTCGCTGATGATCCTCGCGACTGTGGCGCTCGCGGCGGCGCTGGCCTATACGCGTACCGTCATGGTCCCGTTCGTCCTCGCGGTGTTCATCTTCTTCCTCGTTACGCCGTTCACCGATCTGCTGATCCTCAAGCTCCGGTTCCCACGTTGGCTGGCCGTGTTGGTGAGCCTACTTGTCGTGGCCGGGATGCTGTCCCTACTGGGCTTGCTGATCACCACTTCAGCTCGCGGGTTGGGAGATTCGGCCGACATCTACCGAGAGAAAATCCTGGGCTTGGCCGAACGGTTGTTTGCCATCCTCGATCGTTCCAACCTCGATCTCGGCCAGACCAACGTACTTACTTCGCTGCAGCAATTGCCTCTGGCGTCGATTCTCCGGACGACGGCAGGCACACTAGTGGGGCTAGTGACGAACGGGTTCCTCGTTCTCTTCTTCGTGATTTTCCTGCTTCTCGGCCGGAAACCCGGACGGAAGTACACGCATCTGTACGATGAGATCGATCGAAGGGTCAAGCGGTTCATCGTCACGAAGTTTTTTGTCTCGGCGACAACCGGGATTCTGGTTGGGGGAATCCTGTCGATCATGGGTTTGGAGCTTGCGCTCGTGTTCGGAGTCCTGGCCTTCCTCCTCAATTTCATCCCCAATGTCGGGTCGGTCGTGTCCACGCTGCTACCGATACCGGTGGCGCTGGTTCAATACGACTCCATCACGCCTGTCGTGCTCGTCGTGTTGTTGCCCGGAGCGGTGCAGGTCACCATCGGCAACCTGATCGAACCCAAGATCATGGGTGACGGTTTGGATCTGAGTCCAGTGACTATCTTGCTCGCCCTAGTGTTGTGGGGACTCATCTGGGGAATCGTCGGCATGTTGCTCGCAGCGCCGATTACCGCGGTACTCCGGATCGTGTTGGAGCAGTTCGAAACGACCAGGCCGGTAGGTGAGATTCTGGCCGGTCGGTTTCCGGGAGAAAACGTACAGGAATCTACGACGTAAGGCTACGGATAAACGGGTAAACGGCGAATCGGGACAACAATCCCGGCTGCATGACGCTTACCCGCTTACCCGTTTGCCCGTGCTAGCAACACCCCGTGGGGCAAATCGGCAGTTCACAGCAGCCCATGGTTCCTCCTAGTTAAGGGTGAATGATTAGTCGTGCCTTAGGCCACACAACATCCCGCCGTCTCACGCGCCCGCTGGATGGCGACACTCGCCACTTGTGAGATGATCTCGATGGCGGTGCCTCGCGCCTCCGGCGAGAACTCGGCGAGCAGCAACATGCTCTGTTCCTGGAGCGATCGCTCGATCAGTTGATACAGTTTTATGCCTTTCGGTGTGCTCCGGATTTGCAGCGCACGGCGATCTTCAGGGTGCGCGGTGCGCTCGACATAGCCCTTCCGTACCAAGGCATCCACGACTCGTGAGGTCGTGCTCTTGTCCAACAACAGTTCACCGGTGAGTTCCCCGAGAGTCATCGGGGCGTCCTGAAGTGCCTCGAGGGCGTTGCATTGCGTCACCGATATATCGTGGCAGCAGATACAATCTCGATCCCGGACCTGCGCTGCGCGGATGAGTTCCGCCAACGCCGCGTTCAGGTTGACCGCGTGCCGTTCGAGCGAGGCTGCCCGGGGGAGAGCGGTGAGTTGGATTGGAGTTGGCATAATGTTGTCACTATCAATAGTTGTTAATGACAACAATAAACCGATTCTGAGCGCCCGTCAAGGGGCAAAGGCCGTCAATCGTTAATGGTCAACCGGCTTCGGATTTGTGAGCCCCGAGCAGTGGTCAAATCGGCCACGATGAAGATGGACGATCGACGACCTCACAGATACGGCGCCGCAAGCCTTGCGATGCCGTCGCGCAACCTGATCGGCAAACTCCGTGCATCGACGTCTTCTTTTCGGATGCGTTTGGAACTCGCGACCTTCTTGTCCACCATTTCGTTGAGTTGGGCCGCGAAGTCTTGGTCGTAGCACTCCACCACAAACTCCCAGTTCAACCGGAGACTGCGGGCATCCCAATTGGACGATCCGATCAGGCTCCAACCTCCGTCGACGATCATGATCTTGGTGTGGTCGAACGGTGGAGGCGAGAGGTACACTCGGCAGCCCCGTTGCAAGACTTGCCACAGTTGGTGGGTTGACGCCCATTGCACGAGCGCCAGGTTGCTGGTCTCCGGAATCACGAGCTCGACGAGGACTCCTCGTAGGCCCGCTACGTTGATGGCGGAGATGAGTACGGAGTCGGGCACGAAGTAGGGTGTCACGATGCGTACGGTCCGTTGGGCACAGGCGAGTGCGCCAAGAAACACGAGTCGTGCTTTCTCGAAATCGCCATCCGGTCCGTCAGTTACGCCTCTGGCGACGACGCCTCCGGCGTTGGCGAGGCGCGGAAACCAAATATCACCCTGCAGCACCTCATGAGTGGTGAATCCCCAGTCTTCCGCGAACGCCTGCATGAGGTTCATCACCACCGGTCCGTCGATGCGAAAGTGCAGGTCTTGGACCAAGTGGTCGGAGTTGGATTGCAGGAGGTTGCCCACCCGAATGTTCATCCCACCCGTAAACCCAATGGTTCCATCGATGATCAGGAGTTTGCGGTGGTTCCTGAGGTTCATGTACGGCATTCGCCAAGGGATTAGTGCTACGCCGAACCGCGCTACGCGGATGCCGTGCTGGTGTAGTTCCCGAATGATGGACGGGTGCGAGTACCGGGCACCGACGGCGTCAACCAATACCCGCACTTCCACGCCCCGCTTCACGGCCTTCTCGAGTGCCAGTACGAACTGCATGCCGGCGGCGTCGTTGTCAAAAATATAGGTGCTGAGCGCTATCGACTTTCGGGCCCGATCGATCGCATCGAGCATTGCCGGGTACGCCTCGTCACCGTTGCACAGCGACTCGATGGCGTTGCCCGGGCTCAGAGGGCGCCCGGCGACCCGATCCACCAGGCGTGCCAGCGACTCGAGGTGGGCCGATTGTCCGACGAGGGACACGTCGCCACTCAGACGTGGCGGGCGTTCGAACTCTCCGGTGTGAATCGGGAGGGGGAGCGCCCGTTGCTCGGTGGCCTTCCGTCGGATGCGGTTGATACCTAGGAGTACGTAGATCGCGGAGCCCACCACGGGCGCCAGCCAGATCAGGCCCACCCAGCCGACCGCCGCTCGTGAATCACGTTTGTGCAACACCACGTGCGCCGATGCGATGATCGGCAGCAACAAGGCGAGGAGCAGCGCGATCATGGTACTGAGTGTCGGCAGTGCGAATGGAAGCGACATGGGTCTAAGCTAGTCTAGGTGCTTTGGTGGGCGTAGGTTTGTCCGGATATGGAAGACAAAATTTCCTCCTCGATTCTCAATGGGTGGGTGCAGGGTGCAGGGTGCAGGGTGCAGGCCCCACCCCACCCCATCCACTGCAGTGCCCGTATCCTGCATCCTCCATCCCGGTGGGGTAGGGAGGTGGGTCTTGTCTGACCTCCGCGATCGCCTCCAAACGGCCATTGGGTCGTCCTACGCCATCGAGCGCGAGTTGGGTGGCGGGGGAATGTCCCGTGTGTTTGTGGCCACTGAGACGGAACTGGGTCGCAAGGTCGTCATCAAGGTATTGCCGCCGGAGATGGGTGCGGGCGTAAACGTCGAGCGCTTCCGGCGCGAGATCCAACTGGCGGCGAGCTTGCAGCATCCACACATCGTGCAGCTCCTCACCGCGGGCTCGCAGGATGACCTGATCTACTACATGATGCCCTTAATCGAAGGGCAGTCACTGCGCGAGCGCCTGGCGCGGCACGGTGAACTCCCGGTTGGCGAAGCGGTGCGCATTCTCCGCGAGGTGGCCGATGCGTTGGCCTACGCGCATCGGCACAACGTTGTGCATCGCGATATCAAACCCGACAACGTCTTGTTATCGGAAGGGCACGCGGTCGTCACGGACTTTGGAGTTGCCAAGGCGCTGAGTTCCTCGACCGGCGAATCCAACATCACCTCGCTTGGCGTGGCTCTTGGTACGCCGGCTTACATGGCGCCCGAGCAGGCGGTCGCCGATCCGAACATCGATCATCGGGCAGACATCTATGCGCTCGGGGCGATGGGCTACGAGCTGCTAACTGGGGAGCCGCCCTTTTCGGGGCCCAACCCACAGTCGGTGCTTTCCAAACACGTGACCGAGTCCGCGACACCTGTATCGCAACACCGGAACGCGGTGCCCGATGCACTGAACGACATGGTGATGCGGTGTTTGGAGAAGAAGGCAGCGGACCGCTACCAGACCGCCGAGGATCTGCTTCCGGTTCTCGATGCCGTCACGACGCCCAGCGGCGGGATGACGCCAACCAGCACGCAGCCCGTGCCGTCGATCGACTACCGGGTCAAAGCTGAGCATGCCCACCCAGCGCGAGTTGCCGCGTTGTTCGGATTAGCCGCGATCGGTGCCCTGGCCGTGGCGTACGCGCTGGTGCAGGCCATCGGACTACCGTCTTGGGTGTTCGTGGGCGCCATTGGCTTGTTGGCGCTCGGCCTCCCGATCATGGTGTTGACGGGTCAACACGAACGACGGCGTGCAATGGCGCAGGCTACGGGTGTGCATGTGACCACCCCGATCGGTTTGGAACGACATTTCACGTGGCGTAAGGCCATCCTGGGCGGCGGGCTAGCCTTTACGGGCCTAGCTGTCGTTGCAGGTGGTTATATGGCCATGCGAACGCTGGGTGTGGGACCAGTCGGCACGCTGCAGGCGACCGGTGCCCTGGGGGAACGGGAACTCGTGCTCGTGGCCGACGTGGAGAACCGCACCGCCGATTCGACCCTGGGTCAAACCGTCACGGAGCTGCTCCGCATCAGTTTGTCGCAATCGACGGCCATCCGTCTGCTCGATCCAGCGCGAATTTCCGAGAGCCTGCAGCGGATGCAACGCGACCCGGGGACTGTAGTCGACGAAGCGATAGCCCTCGAGATTGCCGAACGCGACGGCCTCAAAGCCGTTCTAGTGAGCGAGGTCGGGCCACTAGGAAGCGGTTTGATCGTGTCGGCACGGCTGGTTTCAGCGACCGGCGAGGTCCTGACCGCCCAACAAGCCCAAGCAAGCTCGGTCGATGAACTCATCGGTGCGATCGACGAGCTGTCCGGCAAGTTGCGGGAACGTATTGGCGAATCACTGCGATCGATTCGGCGCACGGTGCCATTGGACTTCGTGACGACGGGCTCACTCGAGGCCCTCCGGTTGTACACGCTTGCCGCACAGGCGGAGATTTCAGGTGACGACTCGAGGGCTGTTACGCTGCTCGACCAGGCCGTTGCCGAAGATTCGACGTTCGCCATGGCCTATCGCAAGATCGGAACGATCCTCGGAAACAACTTCGAGCAGCGGGCGCGGGCCCGGGAGGCGCTCACGCGGGCGTACGAGCTGCGAGATCGGCTTACGGAGATCGAACGTGGCTACACGGTGGCGCAGTACCATTCCACCGTCACCGGCGATCGCCAAGGCGCCGTGGAGGCGTACCGGAACATTCTCGACAAATATCCGGACGACCACCGCGCGCTCAACAACATTGGCGTCGCTTACTTCGACCTCCGCGACCTCGAGCGAGCTCTCGACTATTACGAGCGTGGCCTAGCGGTCGATTCCACCTGGGCGCCAGGTTTTACGAACGTCGCGGGGACGCAGCGCATGCTGGGACGATGGGATGAGCATGACGCCACGATGGCCGCGATGGAAGTGCGCTTCCCGGGGAACCCGCGGATTCAGGATGAACGTGCAAGTACTCTTTTCGCGCAAAGAGATTTTGAAGGTGCCAAGCGGGAGTGGGAGGAGATAGCGGCGAGCCAGACGGGGAATCCGTTCTGGGTAGGGGCGATGGCATCGAATCGTGGCTACGTGTTGATCTCGCAGGGCAGGCTTGAGGAGGCCGACGCCTTGGCCGCTACGGCCTTGAGTTCCTTGGAGCAACGGGGTGTTGTGGGTGAATGGCTGACCCGAACGATTGACTGGGCAACCGCGCGGATCCAAGGAGGTGCTGATGTGGAGACATCGGCACGTCTCGTGTCGAACGCTCTCGATCGTGTCTCTATCCAAGACCTCCCACTTCCCGATCGTCCCTATGAGTCCTTGGTATGGTACTCGGTGCTCGCGGGTGACGTGGCGACTGCGAAACGGCATTTCGCTACGATGGAATCCGAAGGTCAACCGGACCTCGGTCGCGATTTCGAACGAGCCCGTGGACGAGTGGAGGCCCTGATTGCCATGGCTGAGCGCGATCATGAACGCGCTGTTGCCGTTGCAAGCGCCGTCGACCGGGAGGCCGCGTGTATTCCCTGCATGAGCGCGATGCTTGCCATGCTTCATGATGCGGCCGGAGGGCAGGACTCAGCGGTCGTCCATTATGAGAGGGTTGTCCAAACCCGATGGGCGATTCCTGGCATCGAGAGTCCGCTGTTGGCGTCGAGCTATCGCCGCCTGGGTGAAGTGTACGAGGCGGAGGGTGACGGCGAAAAGGCGGTCGAGTATTACAACGAGTTTGTGCAACTTTGGGAAAACGCAGACCCCGAGTTGCAACCACAGGTGGCGGACGTTCGGGCGCGGATCGCGCGGTTGGTTGGGGAAGGGCGGTAGCCGGCCCTTTTCTACGTCTCCAATAGTGCTGCTACCTGCTCCACGGCGATGTTGCCCCCACTCAGGACCGTCACCACCTCATCATCTTTCTGAATCTGAATCTTGCCTTGGAGTATTGCAGCCACCGCTGCTGCGCCCGAAGGCTCCACCCACTGTTTGGCCCGTTCGATGATGACTCGCATCGCGACGACGATCTCGTCGTCCGTCACTGTCACGACATCTTCGACGCACTCGCGGACGATCGTGTAGTTGATCTCGCCGGCCATGGGTGGGGCCAGGCCGTCGGCGATGGTGTCGACGCTGTCGAGATGGGCCGCTTCGCCCGTGTCGAGACTCTTTCGCATGGCCGCCGCCCCGACGGGCTCGACACCGAAAACGCGAACTGACGGTTTCACCAACTTGGCTGCGGTCGCGATTCCGCTAATCAATCCGCCGCCGCCTATCGGAACGACGATCACCGTCGTATCAGGATGCTGCTCCAGGATTTCTAGGCCCACACTCGCCGTGCCTTGTACGGTCCGCTCGTCATCGAACGGGTGTACGAACGTGAGACCACCGGATTCGAGCTCCCTCGCCTTCACAAACGCTTCGTGCACGGTGCCGTGAAGGACGACCTCGGCGCCGTACCCCCGAGCGGCGGCGGCCTTTGTTGGCGACGCGTTCGCCGGCATGACGACGGTCGCCGGGATTCCCGCCCGGGCCGCGGCCCAGGCCACGGCCTGGGCGTGATTCCCGGCGGAGATGGTGACGACGCCACGGTCAGCGTCACTCAGCTGTGACATGAGGTTGAGCGCACCACGCGGCTTGAACGAGCCGGTCTTCTGGACGTTCTCGCATTTCAGGTAACACACCGCCCCAACAGCCTCGCTGATGGTCCGGGAGCTTAGCAAGGGGGTCTCGTGGATCTGGCTGCGCAGGCGATCGCGAGCGGCGTTGATGCTGTCGAGAGAGAGCATGGTGCGAAGATAGACGGGAAGACGGGAAGCAACCAATCTGATTCTTGAGCTGTCTAACCCTCTGATTCTCACATTGGTAGAAAACCCATGAAAGCGCTTACCCTCGTAGCCGTCCTCGCACTTGGCTTCCCGTCTGCCCGCCTTCCCGTCTTCCCGTCTGCTGTGCAAGACGACTGGTGCCGCGACAACAATGGTGACCGCGATCGCGGTTGGTTCTGCGAAGTGCGGGAAATGACGATCTCTTCCAACATGGATCCCATCCGAGTGGACGCGGGGCCCAACGGCGGCATCCGCGTCGAAGGATGGGATCAGAACGAGATCCGAATCGCGGTGCGAGTGAGCGCCTGGGCCCGAGACGACGAGGCAGCGCGGGTCATGGTTGGCGAGGTCGAGATCCGGACCGACGGCGGGCGGATCAGTTCCGACGGTCCCCGGACAGAGCGGCGGGAGTCGTGGTCGGCTTCCTTCCGGCTCATGGTTCCCAGGTCGTCCAACATGGACCTGGAAACCAACAACGGTGGAGTCTCTATCAATGGCGTTACAGGCCGGTTGGAGTTCAACACGACCAATGGAGGGATCCGGCTGGATGACGTGCACGGTGATGTCCGTGGGCGGACCACGAACGGCGGTCTCGACATCCGGTTGACCGGGTCAGAATGGCAGGGGCAGGGCCTCGATGTCACCACGACCAACGGTGGCGTAGACCTGACGGTGCCCCGCGGTTACAACGCTCGGTTGGAGACGGGGACAGTTAACGGCGGCATGAGCATCGATTTCCCGATCACGGTGCAAGGGAGGATCGGTCGGAATATTTCCACGGATCTTGGTAATGGTGGAAAGTTGATCCGGGTTCGTACCACTAATGGGGGCGTGGACATCCGGCAGAACTAGGGACGCCACCGATTGAGGGCTGAGTCTTGAGGGGGTGGGATGCGAGTCCCGCCCCTTTTCGCTAGTTGACCCGGGCGGGCGCCGCTAGAGACGAGGCCTCGTAGGTGATCTCGTCGTCAACCGCATCGATGAAGAAGTCGATACTGATGTTGGTAGGGTATTGCCCCACGGGATTGTAGGTCACCGCGATACTGTCGGCTTCGGCGTCCAGGGCGTCGCGGATGATGTCGTAGAGGTCGTCGATGGTCTTGCCATAGAAGTTGGCGTCAGGTTCGGGATCCGAAAAGTCCTGTGGCGGGTCCACCCACTCCAGTGCCGCAACCATGCCATCCTCGACTGTAACTAAAACAGGGAAGGGTCCACTCGGACAGAAGCAACTGATGCGCAGCTGGTACGTGTAGTCCGCCATGTTGGTTGCTTCCCAAATCGCACGCTGCTGCTCGTACTCTGCCCGAACGCCGCCGTTGGGTTCGTTGGCACATCCAGCGACCGCAAGCATCACCACGCCAAGTGCCGCCGGTAGCGTTCGTTGCATGTGCACTGCTACCCGAGGGGTGCCCGCGAGTTCGTCATCATTCTGCCCGTCTTCTGGCCACCTCCGCTTCGGCGGCGATGTAACCGAACCCGGCCCATCCCGACGTCTCCAGGATTCGATTGAAGACCTCGAATGCGCGCTCTTCATCGCCATTCATCAAGAACCAGTTCCCGACGCCGTACGCGACGGCGGAATTGGAGGGCCCGTCTGCACTGAACGCTGACTCCAACATGTCTTCTGGGCGCCGCTCGCCCTTGAACATCAGCAGCAGGTTGTGATAGGCGTGATTCTCGATGATGTCCATGTCGGCGTTGATCGGCTCCAGCAAAGCTTCGGCCTCCGCACGATTGCCCATGCGGCGATGGATCATGTACAGCCAGTACCTTGCGGCGACGTCGCCGTCCGGGCCTCGATCGAGTTCGAGATCCTGCTGGTATGAACTGAGCGCCCGCGAAAAATCTCCCTGGAGGTATTGAGCCAGTCCGAGGTGATACCAGATGTTCGATTGAAGTGTCGACGTTGGGATCCCAAGTTCGTTCGGCTGTCCATCCGGCTCGATCTCGTCCTCTTGTCCTTGTTCGAGCCTAGCCGCCGCGGTCAAATCGCTGATCGCCTTGTCGAATTCTCGAACCGTGATGTACCGGTGGCCCCGGTGACGCAGAAAACGAGCGTCTTCGGGATGCTTTTCGATCCCGTCGCTATAGATCGCGATTGCCGTTCGATAGTACCCGGGGTACGCGAACCGTCGCCCGAGCCAGATCTGCGCATCGGCATCATTGGCGGCAGCCACGAAGTTTGCGTGAGCCTCTTCAAGATTTGCCCTATTGGTCTCACCTACCGCTGCCGATGGTACGAGCGGATCACCAAGCAGCGACGTGGTCTGCTGCCCTGGCGGCCCATCAGGAAGAGGAAAGGGGTCGCCGGGCATGCACGCGGTTACGAATGCCAATACTGGAATCAAGGTTTTCATTTTCATAGTGAGATCTTGTGGTGCGGTGTCACGGTGGTCAAGGGATGGCGGGCAGCGACTGTCCCACTGTACCCCTGTCGCACCAGTGTCTACCTTGCACCTCATGAAATCTCTCATCAGCTCCTGGAACGGCCAGTTCGTGGTCGTCAGCTTCGATCGACCCACCGAAACGTGGATGTTCATCGCCATTCACGACACGACGCTCGGCCCCGCCATGGGTGGATGTCGGATGATGGTGTACGACCGACCGGAAGACGGTCTCCGCGATGCGATGCGGCTCGCCGAAGGCATGACCTATAAATGGGCCACTATCGGCTTCGACCTGGGGGGAGGCAAGAGCGTTCTCGCTACCCCGCGGCCACTCGAAGGAGCGGAACGTGAAGGGTTATTCGAGCGCTTCGGGTCATTGGTCGACTCACTCAGAGGCACCTATGCCTGCGGAGCGGACCTGGGGACCACGCCGCACGACATGGAGGTGATTGGGCGGTCGACCAAGTACGTCCACGGCGTCAATCGAGAGGAAGGGAATCTCATCGATCCGGGGCCATACACGGCGCTGGGTGTGTTTAGCGGGATGAGGGCGGCCTTGCGCCGGGTCTTCGGGAACGACGACTTCAGCGGGCGAAGTATTCTCATCCAAGGCGCCGGGGACGTGGGCTACCCGCTCGGCGAGATGGTCGCGGAGGCCGGTGGCACGGTCATCGTGACCGATCGGGACGAAGCGAAGGCTCGGGCGCTCGCTGACGCCACCGGTGGAAGCGTGGTGCCGCCATCGGAATGCTACACAACACCATGCGACGTGTACGCACCGTGTGCGGTTGGTGCGACGCTCAATACGGAAACGATTCCCCTGCTCACGTGTTCGATCGTTGCCGGGTCGGCAAACAACCAACTGGCTGAAGAAGCTGACGCCGGTCGACTTCACGAACGTGGCATCCTCTACGCCCCCGACTACGTGATCAATGGGGGGGGGGCGACGGCGCTGCCGTTACTCGATGCTGGGAAGGCAACTCCGGACGAGGTGCGTGAGCGCATTCGGGGGTTGGACGAGATCCTCTCGGCCATCTTTGCCGAGTCGGCCGAGAACGGTGTCTCACCGCTTGTCGGGGCGAAACGAGCCGCCGACAGGGTGCTGGAACAGGCGGGAAGGCGATAAGACGGGAAGGGCGCGCAATCAAACGCGAATTCCGGCGATTTCTGGACATCGCGATTGGTTCGCTTGCCGAACTCGACTATGCCCTCTTTTTCTGCTTTGAAATCGGGTTGTTTACCAAAGAGCAATAGGAATGTGCGGAGGAACTGCGCTCAGAAGCCGCTCGCGTAACGTGGGGCCTCTACAAGAGCATGTGCTAACTTCCCGCCTTCCCGTCTTCCCGCCTGTTAGAATCCTGGTGTAAACCCGAACTGTATGTGCCCCCCACGCTGCCGTGAGAACGGATACACGTAGTCGAGCTCCATGATCATGATGCCGAACACGTTCATACGGATGCCAACTCCTGCACTGTACAGCATTTTCCGGTCGCCCCCTAGGAACCACGGGCGCGCGTCTCCGGAAGTCGCGTACAACAATGGCGCCTGCTCCGTGCCCCAGTACGCCATGCCGGCGTCACCGAACACGAGCGCTTCGATGGGCAGGACCCCGAACAGACCCGAGCTGCCACCGATCAAGGCAGCTGGCGGGAACCGGAGTTCGACGTTGGCGATGATCGTACTCGATCCGAAAAGTTCGTTGTAGCTAGTGCACTGGTTACCACCCCCACATTCGACGGCAAAGTCGAATGACCCACCGCTGTAGCCCCGCACCACACCGTCCCAGCCGATGAACTGTGGCTGGATCTGGTCGGCGCGATCAGCGTCCGGGCCGTATCGGCCGGCGTGTTGGACACGGAATGCCAGCGTGAACGGGCGAACCGGCATCAAGTACTTCCGAAAGTCGATCAGTACGGAGTACATGTCGATCGAGCCGAGGATCGAGCCGACCTCCAGTCGGTACCGCTGGCCCAGGACAGGGCTGGTCCAACCCCAGAAGGACGCATCGTAAACCAAGGCGAGGGTCGCCGTTCCCAGGCTCAATGTCGGCCGAGCGGGCAACTGTTGTGTGATGTCTTCCACCTCTCGCCCGTCGGGCGAGAAGGTCCGCATGCGCACTTCGGAATCGTAGCCGATGTTCAACAACCCACCGGAAACCTCGATACGTTGTGACTTGTTGAAGGGGTACGCGACAGTCCCACTCAATTGTCGAGCCGTTTGCCTTTGGGTAATCAGATTCTCTGTGACAAGGCCGCTTTGCGGGTCCTGCGTTATGATGATGGACGTAAACCTGATTGGCGACTGCTGGAGGGTGATAGCCCAATTGAAGCGGCTGTTGAGGTTTTGGTAGCCCAGCAGGACAGAGATGTCCTTGACTCCCCCGTTTACCTGGAGAGCCGTGACCAGGTTGTGCCCGCCCAGCATATCACTCCAAAATAGCGACGCGCCGCCAGCCACGAACGTCCCGTACCGGTCGACACCGACGGCCAACGACGGTTGACCGATGTAGTCCAGGCTGAGGCCGGGCTTGTAGTCCTTCATTCCAAAGGTGCTGACAGTACGGTCGTCCGGGAGGCCGTAGAACGGGTTCTCCAACAGGGCCATAACTTCGTTGGTCAGACGATCTACCGGCGGCAACATGGCGGGGTCAATGTCTTCGAACATCGGGAGGACGGGACCGCCGGCGAGCACGTCGGGAGACTCCAACAGCCACACTTGGTGGATATCGTTCTCGTAGACCGAAACAGCCATCTCTCCGGATGCCGTCGCCACGGTCATTGCGGGAGACAGTGATGTAATCCCGCTCACACCTGTGTAAAGGTTGGTGAGTTGCGAGAGTTGACCGGTTGCGAGTTCGACCCGATAGATGTTGGGTATACCGCTTTGATCGGACAGGAAGTACAGACTCTGGGAGTCTTGCGACCATTGCGGGTTGGTGTGCTTCCCTCGCGTGAATCCGGCTACGGGAATGATGTCACCGCCGCTCGGGCGAATGCGTGCGAGTTGGTAGTTGCCGTACAGTAGGCTCGTCAAACCTGTAGTGAATCGGTCCGTCGAGAACGCGATCCACTCTCCATCGGGCGACCACGCAGGGTGCAAGTCAGCGTATCCGTCGTTGGTGAGCCTGGTGACTTCTTCCGTCTCGAGATCGATCACGAACAGATCCGAGAGTCCACCGGCGTTAGCCGAAAACGCCACGCGAGTGCCATCGGGTGACCACGTCGGATTGAGCACTTCGCCGATTTCCTTGAGCTTGATCTCTCGCTCGATCTTGCCGGTCTCGGCGTTCAGAATCGACAATAGCGGTCGTCCGCTGTTGACGGCGGCGAACAGGAATCGATCGCTCTCCGCGTTCCACGTGCCCGACGAGTAGATGAACTGGATGCTCTCGAAATGCGGATCGACGTCGTTGCGCGTCACCTTGCGGATGATCTCGCCTGTGGCTACGTCGGCGATGTACATCTCGACGGCTAGCAAGCTCCGTTCGGAAACGAACACCACACGACTTCCATCGGGTGAGATGGACGGCGCTACGTTGACGTTGCCTCCGTTGTCGAGCGACGGACCGATCAACAGGCGTCCGTAGTCGCTTGGATCGCCAGTCTGCTGACGAATGGGCGCAAAGTGCTCCCGTGTTGCACGATGCCAGTCGGCGACGAGTGTGTCCGGATTTTGGCGGAGAACCTGTGCCATGGCCATTGCCGGGTTGCCTGCCGATCGCGACGCCTTGAGAATGCGGCCGACCACTGCGTCACCGTATCGCCCGGCAACGTACGCCCACAGGGCCTGCCCATACCTATAGGGGAAGAACCGGGGATCGCTGAGTTTGGCAATGTCCGGGAGTTCCGTTCGGACTGCATCCCGCATCCACATCGCGGTGTTCGCGTCCGTCGTGCCCACTGACAGGTACTCGGCCATGCCTTCTACAAACCAGAGTGGATACCGCATCACGGCCGGCACGCCTGCCATGGCGATTCCTCCGCCCTCGCCGGTGATGTCGAACTGAAACGCATGTACCAGCTCGTGCCCGAGCACATGGTCAGTTTCCCCGAGCGGACCGGCTAGCGGCAGCACGATGCGCCGCTTCAGAATCTCAGTGACACCGCCGGTGGCTTCGCCAACATCGCCTTGGAGCGTATTGGTCTGCCGAAATTGGGGAGCACTGGCGTAGATGATGAGTGGTTGGCGATTGGTGAGTTCGTGATCGAGCAGGCGGGAGAGGCGGGCATACCACCGCTCGGCCATCAAGGCAACGAATTCGAGAGCCGGTTCTTCTTCTGGGTAATAGTAGATGTCAAAGTGTTCGGTTTCGAGCACCTCGAAATCGAAGCTTTGATACTGGACCTTGTTGCGGCCGAAATACTGTGCCTCGGCGGCACTGGGTACGGCCCAGAGCGCCACCACCGCCATTGTTACAATCCATTTGAACGCACGTCGCTTCATGTAGTTCAGCCTTGTCGCGGTCTCTTGCTTAGACAGCCCGTTCGAGTCTTTTGTTCCCGTTTACAAGGTAAGTCGAGGGGCGGGAAGGCGGGAAGAACTCTCCAACCCTACCGGTGTACATTTCCCGGTCAATGATCCCGGTCCTAGGGGTCTTCGGTAGGGTCAAACACGACATCAGAGGGAAGAGCATGAAAAAGACCGCTCTAATTGCTGTAGCGCTGTTGGTCGGGGGCACCGCTGTAGCGGGGGCCCAGACATTTCGAGCTGGTGAAACGGCTGTGCAGGCGGGGTTTGGGACGGCCGTGGCGATCTCTGGGCCGGACATCCTCGTAGCAGAGCCGCAGTTCTCCGACAAACCCGGCGTTGTTCACGTATTCCGGCGCTCGGATGAGGGCTGGATCGTGGGGCAGGAACTGTCGGTACTCAGTGGTACTGCGGACAACCGGTTTGGCCGGGCCATGGATGTGGATGGTGACCGCGTACTGTTCGGCGCGACCAAACAGGACGACGACTTGGGTGGCGCGTACATCTTCGAGCGTGACGCTACCGGTGATTGGCACGAAGTTGCCCGCCTCCGCCCCCGCGACGAGACGGGCGTCCAGAATTTCGGGCGCGCCGTGGCCCTCGAGGGTGATGTCGCACTCGTTGGCACGGCAGCGTACGAAGACAGCAAGGGTGCCGTGTGGGTGTTCCGGCGGGCGGCTGACGGAACTTGGACAGAAGAGGCCATACTCCGGGCGCCGGATGCCATGGTCCAAGACCTGTTTGGGCTCACGGTCGCCTTTTCCGGCGACCTGGCCGTGGTGGGTGCTCCTGCAAAAAACACGGCGACTGGCGCTGCGTGGGCGTACAGGTATGAGAATGGAATGTGGACCAGTGAAGGGCCCCTCGAGGCGCCTGGGCTCACGGAACGGAACCAGTTTGGTGCCGATATCGAAGTGCAGATGGGGCACATAATGGTTAGTGCGCCTGGAGCGAACGGGTTTGTCGGCACGGTGTTCGTGTTTGGCCGATCGGATGATGGAACCTGGGAGGTCGTTGGAAATCTGTACCCCTTCGACGGCCAGCCCGGTGACAACTTTGGAGCTGCCATCGCGCTCGGTGGCAATGAGGTTTGGATTGGGGCTCCAGGCGCGGCTCGCCAAGCTGGTCGGGTGTACGTCGTATCGTCGGATCCGGAATCACACGAACTGACGGGGGTCCGGCGGTTGGGTGCCGATGTGCTCGCCCGCGACTTCTTGGGTACCGCCATCGCCGTGTCGGGCGATCTGGCGGCTGCCGCCGTGCAGAATGACGACTACGGTCTCGGCTCGGTTGCGGTGTTCGAGCGCGAGGATGGCGAGTGGCGGTCGATCTCGAAGACATGGGTGGACTACTCGACTGCCATGGTGCCGATCCTCGGCGGCCAAGTGGATTGTAAAGAGGGCAAAGCCGCAGCGTTCGACTGCGAGCAGGTCGATCTCGTGTCGTTCCTGCCGGTGTCGGCTCTCGGTGGTACGCGGGGCGTCGAACTTAACGACGTGTGGGGTTGGACCGACCCGCAAACGCAACGTGAGTATGCGTTGGTGGGCCGTTATGACGCGACCTCGTTTGTCGACATCACCGACCCGTTCAACCCGGTGTATCTGGGGTTCCTCCCGATGACGGATGGTGCGTGGGGCGCTGTATGGCGCGACATCAAGGTCTATAGAAACCATGCATATGTCGTGTCGGATGGAGCGGGGCCCCATGGCATTCAGGTGTTCGACCTCGCGGAGTTGCGCAACGTCGCCAACGCCCCAGTCGAGTTCGAGGAAACTGCGCACTACGATCAGATCAACTCCGCGCACAACATCGTGATCAATGAGGAAACCGGTTTCGCTTATAGTGTCGGGTCGAGCCAGGGGGGCGAGACCTGTGGGGGCGGTCTGCACATGATTGATATTAGGGATCCGGGAAACCCGACGTTTGCGGGATGCTTCGCGGACCCGACAACGGGGCGTCGCAAGACGGGGTACTCGCATGACGCTCAATGCGTCGTGTACCACGGACCGGACGTTGAATACGAAGGTCGTGAGATTTGTTTCGGGGCCAATGAGACAGCGCTCAGCATTGCGGATGTGACGGACAAGGAAAACCCGGTGTCGTTGTCGATGGCTGAGTACCCAAATGTTGGATATGCGCACCAAGGGTGGGTCACGGACGATCACCGCTACTTCTTCATGAACGACGAGTTGGACGAGCTTCAGGGAAGCGTTACCGGTACCCGGACGCTGGTTTGGGACATCACCGACCTGGACGACCCGATTCTGGCGAAGGAGTTCTTTGGGACGACGGAGGCCAGCGATCACAACTTGTACATTGTCGGAAACTTGATGTACCAGTCGCACTACTTTGCCGGTTTCAGAATCGTCGACATATCGGACCCGACGAGCCCGAGGGAAGTAGCGTACTTCGACACCGTACCAGGTGACAACAACAATCCGGGCTTTGGCGGTTCATGGAGCAACTATCCGTACTTCGATAGCGGAGTCATCGTAGTGACCAGCGGGCAGGAAGGCCTGTTCCTGCTCAAGAAGAAGGAAACACTGATACCGTAGGCGTGGAATTGAGGGAGGTCGATGTGGAGGTCAAGATGAAGAAGCGAACGCTCGTGTGGTCGGTATTGGGTGCGGCTGTCTTGCTTGCGTGTGCCGGATCGCGAGCGAGTTTGGCGGTCGAACCCAACCAGGGGACCAATCTGCTTTACGTATGTAATCAGGCTGCAGCAACTATTTCTGTGATCGACATGGATCGAAACATCGTTGTCAAAACCATCGACTTGCAGGCATTGGGCCTGCCGGCGACGTCCAAGCCGCACCACGTGCAGGTCGAACCCGACGGATCGTACTATTACGTCTCGCTGATTGGCGCGAATACGGTACTCAAGTTCGATCGCAGTGACGAACTCGTAGGTCGGGTCGAATTCGAAGTGCCGGGGCTGCTGCAACTTGACGTACACAGCGATCGTCTGTATGTGGGCCGGTCGATGGCGGCGGTGAACCCCCCGCAGCGAATTGGCGTGATCGATCGCGTAAACATGACGATCGAAGAGATCGACGTTTTCTTCGCTAGGCCGCACGCGTTGGCCGTCGCGCGCGACGGTGCGACGATCTACTCAGCGAGTCTGGCCGAAAACCGTATGGCGTCCATCGATGCTGAGGCAGAAGAGGTGGAGCTGCTAACCCTGGAGGGGCCGCTCCATACGCTGGTACAGTTCGCGATTTCGCCCGACGGTCAGACGATGGTGGCTGGGGGGCAAATGTCAGGGCAGTTGTTGGTCTTTTCACTGGAAGACGCGGCTGCGCCGCGCGTGGTTCGCGCCGTTCCCGTGAATGCACAGCCATGGCACCCGACATTTACGCACGACGGCCGGTATGTCTACATCGGAAACCAGGAAGCGAACACGATCACCGTGATCGACACTCGCTCGTGGACGGTGACGAAGGTGCTCGAAGGGAACGGCATTGCGCAGCCCCATGGCACCGCTGTTTCTCCGGATGGCGCCACGGTATATGTGTCAAACAAGAACCTGCGTGGGGAATACACTGGGCGGGGTGGTACCCAAGTGGGAACTGTCGTGGCGATCGACGTAGCAACGCAGTCCGTGAAGGCGATCATCGAGACCGGAGAAGGCAGCGCGGGAATAGGCACTCGCGCATGGCGTCCGTGATACAACGCAAGCTCTTTTCTATAACTGTCGTCATTTCGGCTTGCGCGTCACCGGCCGGGTCCGGAGGCGCGCCCACGGCCGCGGGAGCGTATCCACCCAACTACGAGCGCGACGTGTATGCCTTCGAGGTCAGTGGTGAGACGGGGGAGCCATACGACCATCCGTTCTTGGGTGGCCTCAACCTGCCTCGCCCGCAGCTTGTCGACGTCGATGGAGACGGAGACCTCGATCTTTTCGTGCAGGAGTATTCGAACGATTTGTATTATTTTGAGCGTGTGGGAACAGATCGCGTACCGGAATTCGTGTGGCGTTCGGATCGGTATCAAGACTTGGAGGTTGGTGAGTGGTTTCGGTTCGCCGATATGGATGCTGATGGTGATCTGGACCTGCTCGCCGAGGAGAAGTTCAGCTATCTGAGGTATTATCGAGCCGAACAAGGGCCCGATGGTGTGACGTTCGTACTTGCGGCCGACACGCTGCGTGATGCTTCGGATGTCCCGCTGTTTTCCGACCGGCAGAACATTCCCAACTTGACGGACCTCGACTGCGACGGGATGCTCGACCTGTTCATCGGTCGATTGACCGGCACGGTAACGCGGTACGAAGAGACTCGTCGTGACCCGACGGGTGTGCCGCGTTTTCGTCTTGTGACAGACCGATTTGAGGACATCGAGATCGTCGCGAACTTCGGAAGTCTCCACGGTGCCAATACCATGGCACTCGCGGACGTCGACCAAGACGGAGATCCTGACCTTTTCTGGGGTGATTTTTTCGAGCAAGGCCTGCTCATGATCGAGAATACCGGATCGTGTGCCCGTCCCGTGTTGCGAGGCGAGCCCGTCGCGTTTCCGGAACCCGACCCGGTCAGGACGAGCGGGTACAATGCTCCGACCTTTGGCGACGTCGATCGAGATGGCGATCTGGATTTGGTGGTGGGAGCGATCGGTGGGGCGTTCAACCCCAACCGGACGACGATCGACAACCTGTTGTACTACGAACAGGTGAATACGGACTCGTTCAAACTGTGGACCCAACGGCTCCTCACTAATATCGATGTTGGAAGCGAAAGTGTGCCGGCCTTGGTCGATCTCGATGCCGACGGAGACCTCGATCTACTCGTGGCGAACAAGATCGACCCCGCCGACCTTCAAACGTCGCGAATCTACGAGTTCGAGAACGTCGGTTCGGCCGCCGTGCCACGCATGGAATGGCGTGGCGCATGGGACATGCGCGGTTCCTATCACTATTACCCGGCGTTCGGAGATCTCGATGATGACGGGGACCTCGACGTCATCATGGGAACTTGGAACAACTACCTCGCCTTCTATCGGAACGATGGTTCTGCCCAATCGCTCGATCTCGTGCTGGCTGATTCGATCATGATTCAGCTGACGCGCGGAAGCAACGCGACACCGGCGCTGGGCGACGTCGATGGTGACGGCGATTTGGATCTCTTCATTGGTGAGGCATCAGGGACCATCAACTTCTACCGGAACAACGGGACAAAACAGGTGCCGTTGTTCGAACTCGAGTCAGACGAGTACGCCGATATCGACATTGGGCGCCGGAGTTCGCCGACGCTGACCGACATCGATCACGATGGGGACCTGGATCTACTCATTGGGACGGATGCGGGGCCGATCGAGGTATTCCGGAATCGGGGCACAGCGGCGATTCCGGATTTCGTTGGCGAGGGCCCGCTGTCGATCGATGTGCCGCCATTGACCGTGCCGGTGTTTGCCGACATGGATGGGGACGGCGACATCGACCTGTTGGTCGGCAATACCGGTGGTGGGGTGATGTATTTCAAGAACAACGCCCGCTGACACGGGCGTTGTTCTGCCGAATGGCCGATAGCTAGCCCCCGATATACACGTACCGCTCCATCCGTGCGACCTCATCGTCATCCACATATTTCCCCATTTCCCGCCGGAACTGTTCGATGCTCCGATAAGGGCGATACTCTTTGAACTCGCGCAGCATACGATTGCCGACACCGGGAATGCTCAGGATGTCTTCGTCGCTTGCTGAGTTGAGGTCGATGGGCACAAAGACGTACTGCTCGTAGGCCGCGACCTGCTCGTCATCGACATATTTGCCCATCTCGCGCCGGAACTGCGCAAGGGCGGGATAGGGCCGGTACTCGTCGAATTCGTGCGCCATGCGGCTGCCGACCCCGGGAACGAGAAGGATCTCCTCTTCGGTTGCCGTGTTCAGGTTGATCGGGATGAACAGCTGGGTGTAGAGTTCTGCGCGCTGCTCGTCACTCAGATGCTGCGAGAGCATCTCGTTCAACGGCAGCATGGTAAGATGCGGACGATGTTCGATGATGGCTCTCGCTATCTCCGCGGTCATGTGCGGAAGAGCGGCCATTTCATCGGCAGAAGCCAGGTTCGGATTGAGCACTCCGTTATTGTTGCCGACCTGGGCCTGAGTCACGCTGGTAACGCCGAGCGTGAGTGCGAGGGCGGTGATGGTCTGAAGGACCCGTCCTGTCTTGATCATTTTGCAACATCCTCCCCAATCGAATCGATCTTCATTGATCCGCTCCCGTGAGTGGGTGGCGGAACGTGTAGATGATACCCACGAGTCCGAGCAGTGTCATGGTGCCGGGCGCTAGTGTGGGCGTGGCCCCCTTCAACGCCTCCCAGAAGAGTTCCCAGCCACCCATCGAAGGGTACATCTCGAGTTCGAACTCGATGTTGCCCCGGAAATGCTGAATCAGGCCGATGCCGCCGGCTCCGATGAACAACACCATGATGAACGTGAACAGCCGAATCACCGTGCGGGTCGGTTTGAACGCGAGCATTGTTGCAAGTGGAACGCTCGTGCCGAGAAGTACGATAGGTACCCACTGCCAGGCTTCCTCTGTGTGCTCCAGCAGGATCAATTCGAAGCCTGCGCCGATCGCACCGAAGAGAAATGCCGCGATCAACAGTGGCCGGAGGTTCGGTCTTGGGTTGTTAGTCACGTGGAATCGGCGAGGTGTCGTGACACGAACGCGGCGGCCGTCGCTTCAGCCCAGAATCGAGGGCTCCATGGGACGCCCTCCACGAACCCAACGTGGCCCCCTGTACTCACGAAATGCGATTCGATGTTTGGATTCCCGGCAGCGGCCGCACGCGGTATGGCATGCGATGGGAGGAACGGGTCGTCTTCCGAATGGATGAGGAGCGTCGTGACATCGATCGCGGCCAGGAACTGGTTCGAGCTTGATCGTGCGTAGTAGTCATCGGCGCCGAGAAATCCGTGTAGTGGTGCGGTCCCAGTGTCGTCGAAATCACGGAACCCACGCGAGCTAAGGACCCGATTCACGTCCACCAAACCAGCAAGACCTTCCTCTTTGCCACGGATCTTGAGCTTGAGCTTCCGCAGGAGAAACGCGAGGTACAATCTGCTCATGCCGCGTTCGATGTAGTCTGCGCCCGCGGCAAGATCGAACGGAACCGAAACCGCGGCGGCGACATCAGGGAAAGTGTGTTCGGTACTCTCGGCATGTTGGCCCAGGTACTTGAGGAGGACGTTACCTCCGAGCGAGAACCCTATCGCCCCGAATCGTCGCGTGGAATAGCGCGCGCGGAGGGTGCCCAAAACGAACGCGAGATCGGTCGTTTCGCCGGAGTGGTACATCTGCGGAAGGCGATTGAGTTCGCCGCTGCACGACCGGAAGTTGAGTCCGACCGGAGTAACATTCCGGGCAAGCAGTTGTCGATACGTCTCGATCGCATATTTCGACCGCGCCGATCCCTCCAACCCGTGAAGCACAACCACAATGGGACTCTTCCCGTCTCCCCGTCTTCCCGCCTTCCCGTCGGTTCCCGCCCAATCGAGGTCGACGAAATCCCCATCGGGCAGCTCCAACCGTTCCCGGTGGAATTCGATACCGCGACGAGAACGGAGAAACCGGGCACCCAACGTCTGGAAATGGGGGCCCGGTAACCACCACGCCGGAACAAACTGTTCAGATTGCATGCGACACAATGATACCATGTGAGGCCTTCTTGGAGCACCCAAGTGGAAGCAGCAGGTCTATCTTTCCGGCGGTCGCGGGTTGACATGATGGGAGGTGTATGCGGAGATCCATTACGGTTGGTGGCGTACTGTGTGTGATGATCGCGTGGCCAGGGTTGGCTGGCGCGCAAATAGAGGACATGTCGGCTCAGGAGTTGTACGACGCGGCATGTTCGAAGTGCCATG
>JBDHLU010000027.1:0-24702 GCA_039656555.1 Gemmatimonadota bacterium
ACTCGCTTCATCCCCGAGGTCTGCATCAGTTCGGCACTCACTTCCTGCTCCAGCAAACCGGCAAACAACCTAGCGACCGATTCATAGAACTTGAGCACGACATTCCCCACGAATCCGTCACACACGACCACGTCGCAGTCCCCGTTTACTATGTCCCGTCCTTCCACGTTCCCAACAAACCGTAGTCCCGGATCCTCGGCGAGTAACGCATGGGCTCCCCGCACCGCCTCGTTCCCCTTGTCCGCCTCATCACCGATGTTCAGGAGGCCTACCGACGGTTGGGGTCGCTGCAACACGTATCTCGCGTAAACCGATCCTATTCGGGCGAATCCTCTGAGCTCTCTCGGCGTGCAGTCTACGTTCGCGCCCGCATCTAGCAACAGCACAGGTTGGCTGACGGTTGGAACCAGTGTACCAATGGCTGGCCGATCGACCCCCGGGTGCAATCCGAGAACCAGCGTGCTCGCTGCCATCACGGCCCCGGTATTCCCACCGGAAACGAACGCGTCGGCCTCACCCGCCTTCACCATTTCCAATCCGACTCGGATGGATGATTTCCGCTTGCTACGAACGGCTCGCAGTGGCTTCTCAGCCATGTCAATGACGTCAGGAGCGTCGACTACGTGCAGCCGACCTTTCGGCACGTCATGCAAAGAGAGCGCGGTCTCGACGTCGGCGCTGCGTCCGACGAGGATGATATCGTGGCTGGCGGAAAGGCTCTGCAGTGCCAACACTGCACCTTCGATCGGCGTTTTCGGGGCGAAATCTCCGCCCATCGCGTCAAGCGCGATGCGCGTCACCGCCTACTCGTCCTCGACCGTGATCCGCCTCTCTCCCTTGTAGTACCCGCAACTCGGACAGACTCGGTGCGGCCTGCGTGGATCACCGCATCTGGGACACGCCTGAACGGCGATGGCGGGCGCCTTGTCATGGTTGCGCCGCTTCAGTTTGCGGGTCTTCGAAGTTCTTCGCTTTGGTACTGCCATTGAATTAGCTCTCCTTATCGGTCACGTGCGATTTCAGCGCGTCGAGCGCCGCCCAACGTGGATCAGGTTCCGGTTGGCAATCGCACATACCCTCGTTCAAGTCCTTCCCACAGGCAACACAAAGCCCCCGGCAGTCGGCTCGGCATTCCGGGTAGCCCGGAACCGCAAGGATGAACTGCTCACGGACCATCTCGTCCATCTCTATTTCACCGGTCTGCTTCGCGATCACGTAGGCCGCCGGGTCGTCGGTCGTGGAGTCCTCCGTAAACACTACGGCAATTTCTTCATCAATTCCGATTGCAACATCACGTAGGCACCTCCGACAGGCTGCCTTTACCCGCGTCGCGATGTTCCCTCGAAAGAAATACTCACCGGGACCAACGTCGGACAGGCGACCGCGAACCTCCACCGGCTCCACAACCCTAAAGTCGAAGCTTTTGAATATCTGAGCCCCGGGTTCGATCCACCCAGCCACGTCTACTGGACCGTCACGGAGCGCACTGAGATCTACCCGTAGCATAGCCGCTAAAGCTATTCAGGGACCCAACTTGGGTCAACGCGTCAGATTCAGGTCCACATCTCTTCCAAATCGGATTCCGAGAAGAAGAACGCGATCTCCTGAGCTGCGTTCTCGTCCGAATCAGAGGCGTGGATCGCGTTTCGTTCCTTGGATTCCGCATAGAGCTTCCTGACCGTTCCATCGTCCGCCTCCGCCGGGTCCGTCGCGCCAATCACCCGGCGCAGATGTGGAACCGCATCGTCTCGTTCCAGGACGAGCGGGAAACATGGGCCAGATGTCATGAATGCCACCAATGACTGATAGAACGGGCGTTCGCTATGCACCTCGTAAAATGCCTCAGCCTCACCCACGGTGAGACGAGTCATCCGAGCGGCCCGAACGGTGAAATTGGCCTCCTCTAGATGCGCCAGGATATTCCCGGCCTTTCCAGCAGCAACGGCGTCTGGCTTTATAATCGCAAGTGTTTGAGTCACTTAGATGTCCTTGGGTCGATGAATTGTCATGTACCAGCGGGATAGATGGGATAGTGGGATGGCGGCATCACGGTCCCAGCAATCGACGCACGATATCCCCTCTCGTGAGCAGCCCCACCAGCGCTCCGTCCTTCACGACGGGGAAACGGTCGACATTCCGATTCACCATCATCGTCGCGACCTCAGCGAGCGACTGATCCTCCGATACACAGAGGACCGTACGATCCATGACGTCACGGACAGGAATGTCATGGGGGTCGGTTTTGGGATCGTTTGGCCGCGGCGCGGCCCGAAACTCCGCATTGCTCAGCCGTTTCACGTAGAGTGGCAGCAGGTTCCGGAGCAGTTCCCGATGGGTCACGGCCCCCAACACCTCATTGGCGTCCGAAACCACGGGGAGCTGCGGCAGCCGATGCAGCGCCATGAGCCGCGATGCCTCGCCAAGCAACGTGTCGGGACGAAGGACAATCCGGCGTGGGTCCATGACATCCCGCACCGTCAGGTAGGCTGGGACCTCGATGTCCGCCAACGGCGCGGCATGGACGATCTCAGTCGGCGTCTTCGCGTTGAACAAGACGTCGAGTACCTCCTGTCGTGACAAAATGAGCGAAAATGCACTCCCCGCCCGCAGCCGAGCCGAGGATTCCGCCGGGGGAGCCACAAGGAGCATCACGATACGCGCCTCCTGTTCCGACCCCTTTTCTCGCCGGATCGGTTGCTCCGCGATGCCCAGCGCCACCACAAGGTCTTCGACAACCGGCGTCCGGATATGGAGAATGAAGGTCTGGCCCGTCGCTACGAAGTTCCGCTCGTCGGGGGAACGCACCATCTCTCGCAGCGCTTGGGGGTCCGAGACTTTGGTCGTCTCGATTATGGCCGTAGTCAGCTTTCCGGCGGCCTCATTGAGCCCCTTGCCACGAAGCGGAACCAGGATTCGCTCCGGGACCAGGAGATCGACAAGTCTCATGCGCCTCCGAGACGTTCCTGAAGCAGTGAGACGACGTCGGCCGGCCGCTTCATGACACTGATGCCGGCGGCCTCGAACGCAGCCATCTTCTCCTCGGCGGTTCCAGCAGCACCGGAGATGATCGCGCCGGCGTGGCCCATGCGGCGTCCGGGTGGGGCCGTCTGCCCCGCGATGAACCCGACCACGGGCTTCTTCATATTCTCGGCCACGAACTCGGCAGCATCCTGTTCATCTGTTCCGCCGATCTCACCGAGCATCACGACCGCGATCGTGTCATCGTCATCCTCGAACGCGGTCAAACAATCGATGAAGTTGGTACCAATGATCGGATCACCTCCGATCCCTACGCACGCAGATTGGCCGAAACCACTGGTCGAGAGCTGATGTACGATCTCGTACGTAAGCGTCCCGCTGCGCGATACCACGCCGATCTTCCCTTCCTTGCATATCTGCGCTGGGATAATGCCGACCTTCGACTGTCCAGGGGCAATCACCCCCGGGCAGTTTGGACCGATCAGCCTGACGTTGCGTTCTGCCAGGTACGGCATCACACGAGTCATGTCGAGCACCGGAATCCCCTCCGTAATGCAAACGACTAGATCCACACCGGCCTCAGCCGCCTCGTAGATCGCATCTCCCGCAAACCGCGCCGGAACGTAGATCACGGAGGCGTTAGCGCCGGTGGCGTCCACGGCGTCCCGCACCGTGTTGAAGATGGGGACCGAACCCTCGAACTGCTGTCCACCTTTGCCTGGCGTGACCCCCGCCACAACCTGCGTTCCGTATTCCATCATTTGCTTCGTGTGAAACGAACCATCGCGTCCGGTGATGCCCTGAACCACCAGTTTCGTCCCTTTGTCGATGAAGATGCTCACGCCGCCTCCCGGGCAAGTTTTACTGCTTGCTCCACCGCCTCGTCCATATCCGTGAGCGCGTCAAAGCCCGCATTCTTCAGGATCTCGATCCCCAACGCTTCGTTGGTTCCCGTCAACCGGATCACCATGGGCCGATCGAGCGGTGACTGTGTGGTGGCTTCTACGATGCCCTTGGCCACGTCATCACACCGTGTGATACCGCCGAAGATGTTGAAGAGGATACACTTCACCAGATCGTCCGATTGAATGATCTTGAGCGCTGTCACGACCTTGTCGGGATTGCTGCTTCCGCCGATGTCGAGAAAGTTCGCGGGATCTCCACCGTAGTACTTCACGAGGTCCATCGTTGCCATCGCCAGTCCGGCACCGTTGACACAGCACCCCACATTACCATCGAGCTTGATGTACGATAGTCCCGCCTCCCGCGCTTCGACCTCGTGAGGATCTTCGGCCGACAGATCGCGGAGTTGAGCGATGTTGGGCCGCCGATCGAGCTCGTTATCATCGATCCCCAGCTTAGCGTCCAGCGCGAGGACGGCTCCATCCGGCGTGGTAATGAGAGGGTTGATCTCGATCAACGAACCCCCGACCTGCATGAACGTCACGTACAGTTGCCGCAAGATGAACGCGGCTTGGCGGACTTGCTTCACATCGTCGTACAGCTTGAACCCTAGGCTCATCGCTTGATGCGGCAATAGCCCATATCGAGGATCGATACGAGTCTTGAAAATCTTTTCCGGGGTCGTCGCCGCGACTTCCTCGATATCTACACCGCCCGCCGGACTCACCATCATGACCGCCGATTGGGTCGACCGATCGATAATGATCCCCGCGTAGCTTTCGGTCGCGATGTCCGCCGCCGGCACGACAAGCACTTTGTCGACGGTCAGCCCCTTGATCGTCATCCCCAGAATGGCCGATGCGTGCGCCCTAGCCTCCGCCGGGTCCTTCGCGAGTTTGACGCCGCCGGCCTTCCCGCGCCCTCCTGCGTGCACCTGTGCTTTGACGACCACGGTCCCATCCAGTTTTTTCGCGATCGATTCGACCTCGTCCGGCGTCGTCGCCACTTGGCCATCCGGCACCGGAATGCCGGCGGCCTTCAAGAGCTCGCGAGCCTGATACTCGTGCAGGTTCACTCAATTTCTCCTATGATATGCGTTCCGGTCCCCAATCGAAGGGCGTCGAGCCCAGCGTCGAGATGCGCGATGATCGCGCGACGACCTCCCGACTCCACGAAGTCAGCGGCGGCTTCGAGCTTGGGTGACATGCTGCCAACCCCTAGTCCACCACCCACCACCAGTTCACGGGCTTCCGTCACCGACAACCGCGAGATCGGGGCGGCCGCATCAGTTCCCCAATCGCGATAGACGGCATCGACGTTCGTTAGAATCAGTAGCGTATCGGCCTTCAACCGCTTGCCAAGAACGGCCGCCACACGGTCTTTGTCCACCACCGCCTCGATTCCCTCCCAACCACGGGAGTGATGAAGATACACGGGCGGCCCACCCCCACCCGACGCAATGACGATGCAGCCTTCCGCCACGAGGCGCTTGACCGCCGCGGCCTCCACGACATCGACTGGAACCGGGCTGGCAGCCAGGCGACGCCGGCGTCCCGCCGAATCGACCGCTACTGGAACTCCTATGGCCCGCAATCGCTCGTAGGAAGTCGTTGGCAGTTCGTGCCCAATGGGCTTCGTCGGATCGGCAAGGGCCGGATCGTCCAACCGGACCTCCGTCTGCGTAATGATCGTCAAAACCTCACGCTCCACACCGGCTTGCCGTAACGCGTTCTGCAGGCACTGCTGAATCATGTACCCAATCCACCCCGCAGTGGACGCCACGAGCACGCCGAGCGGTAGCGGCTCGACTCGCTCATGAGCAATTTCGTTGCGGACGAGTTCATCACCCACCTGCGGCCCATTGCCGTGCACCACGGCGATTTTCCAGCCGTGGCCGGCCAACGCAACAATGGCTTCGACGGATGTCCGGGTGTGACGAAACTGATCTTCGATCGACGATCGTTCTCCCGGTGGAGACAACGCGTTCCCTCCGAGCGCGACAACGATGGTCTGCGGTACACTACTCATGGGAGCGAATCCACCGGGACGAACAAACGGCGCAGGGCATCATACGCCTCGCCGAAAGCCCGCCAATCACCACTCTGCCGCGCCGCATCGAGTCGTTGGAACCAACGGCGGGCCTCGGCCCACGATCCAGACCGCACCGGGGCTGGTACCTCACTACCCAGGCGCTCGATCGCCTCCGCCAGTGTGGTACCCGCTCCGACAGCGCCACCCCGCGCAAGGGTTACACCGCGAAGCTCGAGCACTGCGCCGTCCTCCGTGGGAACCCGATAGCTCGCTTGCAGAACGACGAGTCCGTCCATCAGTGGAACAGCACGCATGGCACCGTGAAAATCGGCCGTCGCGTCACGCAAGGGAATGAATCGTCGTACGAGTTGCGTCGGTCCCAACATTTGCACGGTCGAATCGACGCCGACGATGCTGAAGGCCGGACCGCCACGTCCCATGGTACCGACCAAGACGTGCCGCACTGCCGGTGGCGTCCCCACCTCATCCACTGCAACGCGGCGCAAGCGCACGAGGCTATCACCAATCGCGGGACCAACCCACCAGGTCGGCTCGTAGAAGGCGGAAGCACGATCGGCGTCCGGAACCGCATCCAGCCCCGCGGCACTGACCACATCCCGCTGCACATCAAAAAGCTCCACCGGGTAACGGATCGAAGCGGCCAGCTCCTCAGACATCGCGTCAAAAGGTTGCACGAGCGAGGGGAGCAGATCGATCCAACCCTGCATGACCATACCCGGCTCTCGAAACGCGTAGAGGTTGGTCTCGCCGGTGATCGCGTCGACTACACCGACAGCTCCGGCGTGCATGTACCTGATGCGATCGCCGCGCCACTCTGCCGTAGGAACACCGGGGAAAGCGTCGGCAACTATGTACCCCACGCTGAGCCACCGCATCCGATCGCCGCTGATAACGGGGTATGGATTGCCAAAATCCAAAAAAGGCGCGTACTGCTCGAGACGGCCCACTACATCGCGATCCCACACCAGCCGCGACGTATCGGCCACATTCGATCGTCTGAGAATGCGGGGGCTTTGTAGGACCCACGCCAACGCGAGACGCCGAAATAGACCACCCGGATCGACCCCAAGCACCGGTTCGTTGGCGGCAACCGATGCGTAATCCGCCACGTTGGGTCCGAAGTACCAGCGGTCACTCGGCAATCCCAGGTCCACAACCTCCTCAACCACGCTATCGACTCTCGATAGTGACGGGACGAACAACGGGAGACCACTGGGCGACGCACGAGTCGCGTCGAGAACGAGAACCCCCTGACTGGCTACGAAATCCCCCGCATGAACGCTCCCCCAATCCACCGTGGCACCCGAATCCGCTGCTTTCGTCAGGTCGACCCCCCGGGCCACCACATACACAGGATGCGGGTTGGGACCGGAGGGATCGATCAACTGAATACTCGGATTCACGAAGCGCTCGTGGACTGCTATGGACCCTGCCCGTTCGAGAAAGGCATCGATGGCGATCACGTCCCAAATCGGTGCCACACGAAGGTCGTCCGGGTTTGGCGTGTCAGCGCCCCCAGCGGACGGGATCACGGATTCCACTGTCTTCCGGACCCCATACGCGAGCTCGACGAGTGACGGCGCGGGGACCGCCACCTCGGGAATCACTTGCTCATCGGGTTCCCTGGCGCTTCCGGCAATAGCAGGTGCGATGTAGTGGCCGACAAACGACCCAACAGCGAGAATACCCCACGAGATTCCCACGAGTAGAACCCTGGGAACCCAAATCCAGAATAACGACGCACCACAAGCTAGGAGCGCGAGCGCGGAGAGTCCTCGCGCGACCGGCAGACGAATATCCACCAACACAGTATCGAGCGGGACGTTGTGGAGACCACCGACGTACTCCGCGGGCTCCAACCGGTAGCCCCAAAACAGGACAAGTGCAAAGGCAGCGGCCACCACAGCAAGATGAGCGCGCCCAATCGCATTCACTTCGAGACGGCGCTTCTTCCAGCGCACCACCCCCACTGCTGAGTACAACGCACCGACCACCAACAAAGCCAGGCCGGCCAGAAGGGTGGCATACCGATGCATCGAGCGTCGCCACGGCAGTTCGTAGAGGTAAAAGCTGACCGGGTGCCCCAACACCGGATCGGTTGGTCCAGCCGGTGGTTCCACTCCCGCTAACGCCCAAGCTGTCCACCACGACCCGGCGTTGTGACTGACGGCGACAGCCAGGGCGATCCCGACGGCGACGAACCCAAGGATGATATAGTGACGCGGCAGAGTCTCGAGAATCTCTATGTTGCCAACACGCCGAGGTACGTGGACCGAACCAATGGACCGATACACGAGATACAGGTTTCCGAGAAACCACACCGCCGCAACGGTGAAGGCGGCGGCGAAGAGCCACGTTTGGAGTTCACGAATCTGTCGGTAGCCTTCGGCGCTGCCGAGCGATTCAGCCCAGAGCGACTCCGCCACAGTCACTACCAACCACCGACCCAACACGAGCGCAGCCAGCAACCCGGCGACGCTCCCACGCAACCAGGCAGCGCGTGTTGCCATCGATCAGACCACCACGCCTTGCCCCCGCAGCCATTCCTCCACCTCAGCCCGGTAAGTGTCGCGAGCTTCCTCGGTCGATGCCTCGAACCGCATGACGAGTACCGGTTGAGTATTGGAGGCTCGAACCAGGCCCCATCCATCCGGAAACGTGATCCGCACGCCGTCCAACGTCAGCGTGTCGTACCGCTCACCGAAATAGTCGGCCGCTGCCTGCACGACGCCGAATTTCTGCTCGTCTGAACAGTCGACCCGCAGTTCGGGTGTGGCAAACGTCTGCGGTAAATCTTCCAAGAGCGTTGAGAGCGGTCCTGGCCGTTTTGCCACGAATGTCAGAAGACGGGCGGCTGCAAACAACGCGTCGTCGAATCCGTAATAGTCACCTCCAAAAAACATGTGTCCGCTCATTTCGCCTGCCAGCGGCGCCCCGGTCTCCTTCATCTTGGCCTTGATGAGAGAGTGGCCCGTCTTCCAGATGACGGGTTCCAACCCCACGTCACGCAACGCGTCTTCTAGGACCCTCGAACACTTCACGTCGAAGATCACCGAATGCCCCGGCCCCTGGGTTTCGGCAAGGTGCCGTCCGAACAACACCAGGAGTTGATCACCAAACACCACGTTGCCCAACTCGTCGACGGCCCCTATGCGGTCGCCGTCGCCGTCGAACGCAATACCGAACTCCGCATTGGTCCGCCTCACAGCCTCCATGAGGTCCGCCAAGTTCTCGACCACCGACGGGTCGGGATGATGGTTCGGAAACGATCCGTCTGATTCGCAAAAGAGGGGAACGACTTCGGCACCGACGCGCGTCAGTATTGTTTCCGCAACCAGGCTCGCCACGCCGTTTCCACAATCCACGACTACCTTGACGGGTCGCTCCAGCGGACCATTGCGTTCGGTGATCGCCGCTACGTACCGATCGAGCACCGAATCATCTACCGCCAACGATCCGGCTCCCTCAATGGTCTCATCCGTTTCGATCAGACGCCGCAGTTCCTCGATGTCGGCCCCGTAAAGCGTTTGTCCGGCCGCCACCATTTTGAATCCGTTGAACTCAGGCGGGTTGTGTGAGCCGGTCACCTGCAGACCGCCATCGACATCGAGTTCGTGGATGGCGAGATACAGCGCCGGCGTAGGCAACATCCCAACGTCAATGGCGGTTCCACCTGCGTGTGCGATCCCGTCGCGCACCGCGCGCGCCAGCATGACCCCGGACGCACGGTTGTCGCGTCCGACGGCAATTCGCGGTGGCTTTTCTATCCGTAACTGAGTCCAAGTGGTCAGCGCTCTACCGACGGCGTGCGCGACCTTGGGCGTCAACTCATCGTCAACGACCCCTCGGATGTCGTACTGTCGAAAAATGTTGGTTGGGATTTCCACGGGCTATCACTCGTTAGCCGCCATCATGACCGAGGGCCTCAAATCCTCTACACCATGCTCGGCGGCGTCGAGCATCGGTTGCGGCCACACCCCAAGAGCGAGGAGCGCCACGGTCACGGCGCCGATGACCCACCTGGTCGCGCCGACCACAGACACGTCTTGATGCGCAGAATCCGAAATCGGTGGTTTCATGTACATCGCCATGATGACAGGCAGATAATAGCCCGCAGAAACCGCGCTCGCGAGCACGAGCAGGACGGCAAGTGATAGTTGCCCCGCATCCACGGCCGAAGCGAGGATATACCATTTGCCGATGAACCCGGCAGTGCCCGGGAACCCCAATAGGGACAGCATGCATACGGCCATGGCGAACGCCACCCACGGGCGCTTCCGACCTAGGCCGGCAAGATCATCCGTGAGAACGTCGCGCTCACCGTCGCGGCCCACGACACCAAGAATGCCGAAGGCTCCCATGGTCATCAGCGTGTACGCAAAAATGTAGAACAGGTAGGCCGCCGCACCGATCTCGGTGCCACTCGCGACCGCGGTCAGCAAATAGCCCGCATGCCCTATCGACGAATACGCGAGCATCCGCTTGATCTGGCGCTGGGCAAGCGCGACCAGATTTCCAACCACCATCGTGATGGCCGCCAGCCACCAAACAACCTCACTCCAAGTCACGATCGCCGGGCCAAGTGCGCTCAACAGCACGCGGATCAACGCGGCGAATCCGGCAGCCTTGACCGCAGCCGCCATGAACGCCGTGATCGGCGTCGGCGCCCCATCGTATACATCTGGAGCCCACATGTGAAACGGTACAGCCGCAACCTTGAATCCAAACCCGACCAACAGAAGCGCGATCCCGATCCGCAGCATGGGGGACGACTCGAGCCCAAGGCCGTCAATCTGACGGTAGATGATGTCTAGGTCAGTACTTCCCGTCGCACCGTAGATAAGCGCGATACCGTAAAGGAAGAATCCAGATGCAAACGCGCCGAGCAGAAAATATTTAAGGGCCGCTTCGGCACCAAAGACGCTCCGACGGTTCACCCCGGTCAACACGTACACGCATACGGACATCAGTTCCAGACCAAGGAAGATCACGATCAGGTCAACGCCACCGCTCATGAACATCATGCCCACGGTCGCCAACATGATGAGTACGTAATATTCAGGAACGATGATCTGCTCGCGACCCAAATACCCGAGAGAAAGCAATACCGCCAACAGCGCCCCAACCAGGAAAACCACCGCCGTCGCAAACCGGAAGCTATCGACCGTAACCATGGTCGCGAAACCCAAGACTTCCGCACCCTGGACCCAGAACCACAGAACGAGGAGGAGCGTCGACAGCAGGCCAATGACCGCGATCATGCCAGCCAACCGAGTGTCGGCTTCACCCTCGTGCCGCCACGCAATTAGCAGCATGAGCGCCATTGCCCACCCTGACAACATCAGTTCGGGTAACAGTGCTACTATGAGGCCCGTGCCAGAGGAAAGGTCGATCTGCACTAGCTATTCTCCTCCCCCCTGTGCCAGTTCGATGGTCGGTACACCACTACGTCCCACGTCAACCTGTTCCACCAGCGCCGCGGTCGAGGCTTCGATGCGATCGAGAATCGGTTTCGGGTAAAGACCAATCCACAAGATCGCTGCGAGCAACGGCGCGAGCACCAGGAGTTCGCGAATCGAGAGATCGGACATCGTTTCGTTTTCGGGCTTGTCCAAGCGATTGAAGAGGATTCGCTGCAAGGCCCACAGAAGGTACGCAGCGGCAAAGATCACCCCGGTCGTAGCAATGGCCGTGGCCCATGGATACACGCCGAACGAGCCCAGCAACACCAGGAACTCTCCAATGAATCCGTTCGTTCCCGGCAACCCGATCGACGACAGCGCAACCAACGTCAACACCGCCGCAAACATAGGTACGACCTTGGCGATGCCACCAAAATCGGCAATTGCCCTCGTATGGCGTCGCTCGTACATCATACCGGCAAGGAAGAACAATGCACCCGTCGAAATGCCGTGGTTGATCATGATGAGAATCGCACCTGCCACGCTCTGTTCCGTGAGCGCCCAGATTCCCAGCATCACGAACCCGAGGTGGCTGATCGATGAGTACGCGATGAGCTTCTTGAAGTCAGGTTGGACCATTGCCACCAGCGCACCATAGATCACCCCCACGACGGCCAGCCCTACAACCAATACTTGAATGGTCGGATCGAATGCCACGCGCGGAAAGAACGGAACCGCAAAGCGGAGGAACCCATACGTGCCCATCTTCAACAGGATCCCTGCCAGGATCACCGAACCAGCTGTCGGTGCCTCCACGTGAGCGTCGGGCAGCCACGTGTGGAACGGGAACATCGGGACCTTGATCGCAAACGCGAGGAAAAACGCCCCGAACAACCAGAACGCCCACTGATCGACAGCGCCCATGTTCGTGAGCAGGTGACTGTACGCAAACGAGTAGGTGCCGGTCGCGCGTCCGACTGCGGCATACACGGTCAGAATCGCCACGAGCATGAGTAACGACCCGACGAACGTGAAGAGGAAGAACTTGATGGCTGCATACAACCGGCGTTCGCCGCCCCAGACCCCGATGATGAAGTACATCGGGATGAGCATGAGCTCCCAAAACACGTAGAACACGAAAAGATCGAGTGCCAGGAATACCCCAAGCATCCCCGTAGTGAGCGTCAACAACAGCGCGTAGTACGGTCGCTCTCGTTCGGTGATGTAGTTGAAACTCCCAAGCACGGCGAGCGGCATGGTAAACGTGGTGAGCAATACCATGGTGAGTGAAATGCCGTCCAACCCGAGGTGGTACATGATGCCCCAGCTAGGAATCCACGCGTGGACAACCTCGAATTGCATCGCCGCGGTTCCTGTATCGAACGCCCACCAGAGCGGCATCGAGATCGCGAACTCCGCAACCGCCGCCACCAGTGCGATCCACTTCGCTTCCCTCTGCGGACGAACCATGATGATCGCAGCCGCGAGAAGCGGAAACACCAGCAGCAGGTCGAGGACCCATGCACCGTAATTCATGGACTCAGCCCGTCACCGCTCGCAGGACGAACCACACACCGATCACGAAGAACAGGACGTACGTGCCCACGCGCCCGTTCTGAATTCGCGATCCTATCCACCCCACGAACCTCGTCACTGTTGCGGTGCCGTTAACTCCCGCGCCATCGATGACCCCCTTATCGACAACCTTCCACAATACGAGATCGGATAGCCAGAGCAACGGACGGACGACCACACGATCGTACAGTTCATCAACGTACCATTTGTTGAAGAGGACCTTGCCGAATCCCGTTTCCGCCGGCGCCTCAGCGGCCGGCTTCACGGCTTCCGGTTTGAGGAGCATCCACGCACCAACCATACCCGTGATCGCGACGATCGTGGCGAACCCGAGTAGCACCCATTCGGTGGCGTGCTCGATATGCACCTCGGGCGTGAATTGGGCGCTGGCCGCCGTGACCGGCTCGAGCCAGTGGTGGAGCCAACCACTGCCGGGCAACACCGCCGGCAAATTGAGGAGGCCGGCAAACACACTTCCGATCGCAAGAACGATCAACGGGCCAGTCATAACCCATGGGGCCTCGTGCAGCTGTGGTTCCTCACCGGCGCCCGTCCGGTTAGGACCGTGGAAGGTGTAGAGCATCATGCGCGTCATGTAGAACGCGGTGAGGAGCGCTGCCACCGACCCGATCGCCCACAACACGAAGAACGCGCTGGCCTCACCACCACGAGCAAACGTCATCGCGAGGATCTCATCCTTGGAGAAGAAGCCCGAGAAGCCGGGAATGCCCGCAATGGACAAGGTTGCAAGCCACATGAGGGCCGCCGTCCACGGCATCGCCTTCCGTAAGCCGCCCATGTTCCGCATGTCCTGCGGATCTTCGTGGCTACCTGTGTGGTGATACGCGTGATGCATGGCGTGTATCACCGACCCCGACCCAAGGAACAGCAACGCCTTGAAGAACGCGTGCGTGACGAGATGGAACACGCCCGCAGCGTAGGCGCCGACGCCCACGCCAAGGATCATGTAGCCCAGCTGGGAAATCGTCGAGTACGCCAGCACTTTCTTGATATCCCACTGCTTCAACGCAATCGTCGCGGCAAACAGCGCGGTGACCGCGCCGATGGCCGCGACGACGAAGCTCGACACCGGTGCCATCGCGAACAGGACGTTCGCGCGCGCGATCAGGTACACGCCCGCCGTAACCATCGTGGCCGCGTGGATGAGCGCCGAGACCGGTGTCGGACCCGCCATTGCATCCGGAAGCCACGTGTACAACGGGATCTGGGCGGATTTTCCCGTGCATCCCAAGAACAGCATCAGCGTGGTGAGGGTGATGACACCGCCCCCGACCACGAACGCCGTCGGCGCTGCCGCAAACACCTCGACGAACGACAGGCTCCCGGTCTCCCGATAGATCATGAACATGGCAACCAGAAACCCGAAATCGCCGATCCGGTTCATGATGAAAGCTTTCTTGCCCGCGTCCGCGTTCGCCCGATCCGAGAACCAGAACCCAATCAACAAGTAGGAGCAAAGCCCCACGCCTTCCCACCCGACGAACATCACCGGGAAGTTCGCGCCGAGCACGAGCACCAACATGAAAAACACGAACAGGTTCAGGTACGCAAAGTACCGCGCGTACGATGGGTCGTCGGTCATGTACGCGACGCTGAAGATGTGGATCAGCGCCCCGATGCCTGTGACGACCAGCAACATGACCGACGACAATGGATCCAATTGGAACGCGAAGTCGATGGTCAACTGTCCTATCGGCATCCATTGCCAATAGGTCAGGACATGTGGTGTCTCTGAATGTCCGGCAACGCTCTGTACAATCCCGAACGCGAGGAGGAATGCCAAAACCAAGCTTCCAACCCCAATGGCACTGACAAGCCGCTTGGCGTCCGGACGCGCAAAACTGAGCATACCATTCGCCAGGAACCCAGCGAATGGGAGCACGACGACGAGCCACAACCACCCCACCCCTGGCATCATCCCCTCAACAGCCTGATGTCATTGAGATTGACCGACTCCTTGTGTCGATAGATCGAGATCATAATGGCCAATCCCACGGCGGCTTCGGCCGCGGCAACCGCCATCACGAAGAACACGATGACCTGTCCCTCTCGCCCCAGCTGCTGTGCCAACGCGATGAACGAAAGATTGACCGCGTTCAGCATCAACTCGACGCACATGAAGATTATGATCGCATTGCGCCGGAACAGCACGCCGGCCACTCCGATGCCAAAGATGATGGCTGAAACAGCCAGAGATTCACCGAGGAACATCAGATTCTCCTCTTGGCCAAGACGATCGCTCCAACGATTGCTGCGAGGAGGAGGATTGAGGTGAGTTCGAAGGGAACGAGGAAATCGCGGAACAACGGGCCCGCGACCGCACCTACCGCACCTTGCTGCGCCGCCTCACGCGCCAACGTTCCCGCCGGGAGCTGGAGTTCTGCGGCAGGCTCCACAGTCCTGAGCACCCACAGCTCCAACACCATCAATGACGCCACACCGATCATGACGATCGAGCCGAATCGCCCCAACATGTCCGGTCGTTGGTCCCGTCTGACATGCAACAGCATGATGACAAACAAGAACAAAACCATAATGGCGCCGGCATACACTATTACCTGCATGGCGGCAATGAAATGTGCATCCAGTACCACAAATAGTCCGGCCAACCCAAAGAGCGTCACAACCAACCACAACGCGCTCGACACCGGATTGCGGCGCGTAACGCACAGCAGCGCAGACATGATTGAAAGTCCGGCGAACGACCAGAACACGACGGTGAGTATCACGAGTCTCTACTCACCCTTAGCATCCGACGGATCCCACAACGAGGATACGGGATGAGTCTGCGCACATAGTCGTTCGAGATCGTATACGAATCGCGAGCGATCGTATTCTGCGTTCTCATAGTGCACACCAACGTGAATGGCCTCCTCCGGACACACTTCCTGACAATATCCGCAAAACACACAACGGAACTCGTCGATCTCGTATATCAACGGATACCGATGCCCGTCCTCATCTTCCCCCGGCACGAGCTTGATGCAGTTGGCCGGGCAAATCTGGGGGCAAAGCCCGCAAGCCACGCATTTGGCCCGCCCCTGTTCGTCAGTGAGCATCCGATGCGTCCCACGCCAACGTGGAGAGATTTCATAGTCGTCCGTCGACGTCTGTTCGGGGTATTGCATCGTGACCGTGGGCTTCCACAGGTGGCTGAATGTGATCGCCAGCCCCTTCGCCGCCGCACGGAGATAGCTGACGCCGCTCTCGGGCCGCTGCATCACCTTGACCGTGATGGCCATTAGCCTCCTCCTCGGGCCCGCAATGGAGCGGACGAACCCACGATCAGACGTCCTCGGTCCACGATCCACAGAACCACCCCGATGACCACGACGTTGATCGCAAACAAAATCATCTCATCCGTGAAACTGAGAGCCTCGCCCATGTCGACTAACGCCCACACCGCGGTGGCAATGACCATGATGTAAACGAGCGCCGAGGGTAGTAATACCTTCCACCCCAACGCCATGACCTGATCGAAGCGAAACCGCGGAAGCGTCCACCGGATCCAGATGAAGCACAAGACGAAGAGAATCGTCTTGAGAGTGAACACGCCCAACGTGGCCAGCGTCTTGACCCACGACGGTTCACTCGACACACCAGCGGTGCCCACTCGAACATCGTCCCATGTCGTGAACGGGATGTCCCACCCCCCAAAAAACAACGTTGCCATCAGCGCCGACATCGTGATGATCGAGGCGTACTCCGCAATGAAGAACATCGAGAACTTCATCGCACTGTATTCCGTGTGGTACCCACTCACGAGCTCCGATTCCGCCTCGGGCATGTCGAAGGGAAGGCGGTTCGTTTCGGCTAGGGCGGACGTTGCAAAGAGCATGAACGCAAATGTCGCAGGGAGGATCAGCCAAGCGGCGTCCTGTTGCAGGGCAATCACGTCATCGAGCTCTACGGTCCCCACCAGAATCATGATCACAATCAGGCTCATGCCCAACGCGATCTCGTAGCTCACCATTTGGGAGCTGGCCCGTAGCGCTCCCAGAAAGGCGTACTTGGAATTGGAGGCCCAACCAGCGAGCACAATGCCGTACACCCCGAGGCTCGATATCGCAAAGATGAAGAGGAATCCGATAGGGAGGTCCGCGATAACCATCGGGGTAACGCGGTCGTAGACGAACTGTCCAACAATCGGAAGCGTGAAATCGAAGGTGATGGGAAGCGGTGCCGCAAACGGCACCACCGCAAACAAGAGCATTGCCGACGTGAACGCGATTGCGGGCGCCAGCATGAACAGCACCCGATCCGCATTGGCCGGATACGCTTCTTCTTTAAGAATATTCTTGAGACCGTCGGCGACCGACTGCAGCAGGCCGAAGGGGCCAACCCGGTTGGGACCTAACCGAAGCTGGATCCAACCACTGACCCGACGCTCCGCCCATACCACCATCATCACGCCTACCATGGTGCCCGAAAACACCACCAACATCTTGACCACCGTTACGACGAGGTAGCCCTTCAATTCCGGGGTCACGACGGCACCCCCGCGCCATTGGCCAACACGCGCCCACGGAACCCGACGGAATGGTATGACAGACCTTGGAACACCTCTTCCGTTTCCGCCAACATCGCGAAGGCACCCTCCGCCGTATCCGCCCCGTCGCCTTGCTCCCCTTCGCGGAGGATCTCACTCAGGATCCACCACGCCGGCCGCGCCATGCCTGGAGCCGATTTCGCCTGCCTGTATCGTTGCACCCGACCGTCGCGATTCACAAAGGTGCCTTCTTCTTCTACGACGTTGGTCGACGGTAGGATCACCGCAGCGTCTCTTGCGGCCTCCGGCAAGGCAGTCCCTACGTAGATCACGTGGCCCACCGCCGCAAGCACCTCGCTGTCCACACCGTCCAGGTCGTCGTTCACTATCAACGCTACGGACGCTCCCCGGAGCGCCGCGTTCACGTCGCCCTCTTCATAGCCTAGCACCCGTGCACCGGTCGCGTTCGGTGCTCGCTCCTCGCGAAGAGCCAGGTTCGGGACTCCCGTCAGTGGGGCTTCGCCTTCGACGCTGGTCACGCGGAACATCAGCCTAGTGTCGAACGTCGCCAGCACTTGTCGGGCGAGGAACATCGCCTCTGTCGATGCACTAGGAGACACGAGGGCCACCGCGTTACCCCCTGCCCCTTTGAGAATCTCGGCTGCTCTTTCCAATGCGTGATCCCAATCCACAGCCTTCTGGTCATTGCCCAAGCTAAGCAGCGGTGCCTCAATCCGATCACCGCGGTTCAACCACCGGTAGTGGTGCCGACCGTGGTCGCACATGAAGTATTGATTGACCTCTGCATTCGGCCGCGGCCGCAGCCGAACGACAACGTTGTTCCGCGTATCGACGTTGATGTTGCACCCCTGGGAGCATCCGGTGCACACGCTGGCTGTCTTGTCGAGTTCCCACGCTCGGGCCTTGTGCAGCGAATCCTTCGAAAGCAACGAGCCGACCGGGCAGAGATCGACGACGTTCCCGGCCCACACGTGATCGAGCGCTTGATCCCGGTGGATGCCGATGAACGCCCGGTCACCTCGTTCGCTCACATTGAGTACAGGCGTGTCGGCCACGTCCTCCATGAAGCGGACGCATCGCGTGCAAAGGATGCAACGATTCGGGACATACAAGATGTCCGGACCGAAGTCCTCTACAGGGTTGAACCGTTTTGGAAATTCTGGAGAGTAACGGGTCCGTGGTTGCCCTTCCTGAAACACGAAATCCTGAAGTTCGCATTCGCCGGCTTGGTCACAGATCGGGCAATCGAGCGGGTGATTGATGAGCAAGAGCTCCAACACCCCCTGGCGGGCCTTGGCCGCTTCGGGCGCGCTCACATTGACCACTTGGCCCTCAGCCACTTGGGCTTGGCACCCAATCTGTAGCTTGGGCGCCCCTTCCACCTCGACGAGACACATGCGACAGACCCCGGCGATCGGCAGCGCCGGATGGTAGCAATAATGCGGGATCAAGATTCCCACCTGCTTCGCGGCCTCGATGATCGTCGTTCCCCTGGGGACGGAGACCTCGATACCCTCGATGGTCAGCGTGATGAGTTCTCGTTCGCCCACGGGCTATACCGCCGCCATGACAGGCGCGCGTGCACCCGTGATATACGCTTCGAATTCACTCCTGAACTTCTTGATCCCACTCACGACCGGTGTCGCACATGAGTCACTCAACACACAGATCGTCTTTCCTGTCATGTTTTCGGCAAGATCCAAGAGCAAGTCTAGGTCTTTCATCTCACCGTTGCCGGCAAGGATCTTCTGGAGAATGCGCACGGTCCACGCCGTCCCTTCCCGACACTGCGTGCATTGAGCACATGACTCGTGCGCGTAGAATCTTGCGAGACGCATGATCTGGTAGACCATGTCCGCGGTCTCGTCGAAAACGATCACCCCTCCAGATCCGAGCATCGTGCCGGCTTCCATGCACCCTTCATAGTCGAGAAGGCACCCCTCCGCTTCTTCCTCGTTCAAGATCGGAACGGACGAACCACCGGGAATCACGGCCTTGAGTGCGTTGCCGTCCCTGATCCCACCGCATAGATCATACAGAAGATCCTTGAGCGGGAATCCCATTTCGACTTCGTAGTTGCCTGGTTTGGCAACGTGTCCGCAAACGCTCAAGAGTTTCGTGCCGGTGCTCTTTGGGTTGGAACGACAGAGCCCTTTGTACCACTCACCACCTTTGGTAATGATGTGGGGCACGGCGGCGAGCGTCTCGACGTTGTTGATCGTCGTGGGCATCCCGAACACGCCCGCTGCTGCCGGGAATGGCGGTTTTGTCCGCGGGTTGCCCCGGCGCCCTTCAATCGAGTTCATGAGCGCCGTTTCCTCACCGCAGATATAGGCGCCCGCTCCCTTGTGAACGTAGATATTCATCTCTTTCAAAGGACCGGATGCCTTCGGGCCGACGACACCATGTTCGTACGCTTCGGCGACCGCCCGCTCCATCACTTCCAGCGGTTCGGTGAACTCACCCCGAATGTAGATGTAGGTAACATCAGCCTGGATGGCATGTTGTGCGATCAGGCACCCCTCGATGAGCGCGTGTGGCGTCCACCGCATGATCTCGCGGTCTTTGAACGTGCCAGGCTCGGATTCGTCCGCGTTGCAACATAGGTAATGCTGTTTGGTCTTCTCCTTCGGCATAAACGACCATTTGAGCCCAGCCGGGAACCCGGCACCACCACGCCCGCGTAACCCGGAAGCCTTCACCTCCTCGATGACGCCGGCGGGCCCTAGACCCAGGGCCTGTTCGAGAGCCTTGTAACCACCCCGCTTTACCCAACCCTCGTAGGTCTTGGCCTCGGCATCTCCGAAGTATTCCGAGAGAACGACGGTCTCCCGCGAATGTGGCTTGTGTGGATAGCCCATTAGGCCGCCCCCCTCCCCATCATCGGTACCGCTCCAACAACTCCGGCACCTTTGCCACCGTCACGCTCTCAATGAACTCCTCGTTGACCATCACCGGGGTCGCAAACCCACACGCACCCAGACATTCGACTTCGATGACGGTGAATCGCCCATCGGCTGAAGTCGTGCCCAACTCGCCACACCCGGTGTGCTCAAGAAACGCGTCGACGACGTCCTCGGCCCCACAGATGTTGCAGGGTGTGGTCGTACAAACCTGAATGAAGTGCCGCCCGACCGGATGTCGATGATACATGGTGTAGAAGGTGACCACCCCGGCGACGTACGCCGGCGTCAGATCGAGCACCTGAGCCACTTCGGCCATTCCATCATCGGAGATCCACCCGCGTGCCTCCTGCAACATCCACAACGCCGGTAGCAGTGCCGCACGTTTCGTAGGATACCTGGCCATGATCTCGTTGAGCCTAGTTCGGGCATCGCCAGAGAACACCGCTTCGTGTTTCGTCGTTTCGTGCATCGTTATCTATCGATCTCACCCATCACGATGTCTATGCTAGCGTTGATCGCGATCAAATCAGAAAGGAGAACACCTTCCGCCATCTTGGGGAGCGCAGCGAGGTTGAAGTACGACGGCGGGCGAATCCGCCACCGCACCGGTTTCGCCGTCCCATCGGAAACGAAGTAGTAGCCGAGCTCACCCTTTCCGTTCTCGATCGCGAAGTATGTCTCACCAACGGGAGCCGGGACGCCCTCCATGACCTGTTTGAAATGGAAGATCATGGCTTCCATGTCGTTCATTGCCGCGGATTTCGGTGGCAGAATTACCCGTGGGTCGTCGACGTTCAATGGGCCGTCGGGCAGGCGGTCGAGAGCCTGCTCGAGAATACGGACGGACTGGCGCATCTCCTCGACGCGCAGAAGGTACCGGTCGTACACATCGCCGTGCTCGCCGATCGGGACCTCGAAATCGTAGGTCTCATAGCCGAGATACGGTCGATCCTTCCGCAAATCGTACGCAACACCGCTGGCCCTAAGCATCGGTCCCGACAGTCCCCAGTTGATGGCTTCTTCCGAAGTCATCACGCCGAGCCCCTGCGTCCGTCCACACCAGATTGCGTTTTTGGTGAGCATGTCTTCCGCGGTGTCGAGCACACTCGGAAACGTGCGACAGAAATCGCGGAGTCCTTTAACGAACCCGTCTGGAATATCCGCCATCATTCCACCGACCCGCGTGATGGATGTGGTGAGACGCGCCCCGCACCACGCTTCCTGCAAGTTGTAGATGCGCTCCCGCTCTTGGAACGTCCACAAGAACGGCGTGAACGCTCCGAGATCGATGGCTGTGGTCCCAAGCCAAACGATGTGCGAAATGATCCGACTCATCTCGCACGCTATCACTCGCAAGACCTGGCACCGCTCGGTGATCTCGATACCCATCAGTTCCTCTGCCGCCAGCGCCAAGCAGACGTTGTTGGACATGGGCGACAGGTAATCCGTACGGTCGGTGAGGGGGATGATCTGATTGTAGTGGCGATACTCGCCAAGCTTCTCAAATCCTGAATGCAGATACCCTATGTGCGGGATGCACCGGACGACTACCTCACCGTCCAGTTCGACAACCAACCGCAGCACACCGTGCGTCGCGGGATGTTGCGGGCCGATGTTGACCAGCATGTGCTCGGCCCCTAGTTCGGGGCTGCCGGGTTGGGCCTCCACGCCTAGCGGGACGCGGAAGGGGTTACCCTGCTCGTCCATTCCGGGCGTCGCGAGTCCCACTTCCACGGTGCGCTTACTCATCGGGGTTCTGGAACTTCGGTTCGGGGATGGCATCGCGTTGCCCGTGTTCTAAGCGCTCACGCATGTCGGCGGGCAGATCCCGGTATACCTGTTCCATGGACAGTTCTTCCATGGAATAATTTGCTTCGGGATTCGCGTGCAACGCTTGTCGTACCTGCTCGGACCGAGAGAATCGGCCGCGCAAGGGGAAATCCTTCCGGAGCGGGTACCCCTCCTGATAGGTATCCCACATCAAGATCCTCCGGAGATCCGGATGGTTGCGGAAGGTGATCCCAAACATGTCGTACACTTCCCGCTCGACCCAATTGGCAGAGCACCACAGCGGAACAATGGAGTCCACAACGAGGTCGCCGTCTTGCGACAGTTCGACCTTGACCCGGAGTTCGGCAAGCGAGTCGAGCGAACGAAGCTGGTACACCACCTCGAGCGGACGCTCGTGATCCCGGTATTCCACCGCTGTCAAATCGACCAGGTAGTCGTAGTCCTGCCGCGGTTCGTCACGGAGCCACGTCATGACCGGAATCACGGCATCGGGCTCGATGTATACAATCGTCTGGTTACAGGAAACCAAGGCACGCCCGATCTTTGCGCCAAATTCCTGGCGCAACGCTTCGACAGTCGGGTTCACGGGCGCGCTTAAGCCGAGCGTGTTTGGTGAACGGAGTTGCCGAATGGCTCGGACAGCTCGTCGACCAGTTGCGGAGGGATACGGAGACCGCCCGGTTCGATGATTCGCTCCTCACGAATCGACGGATCTGCCAGCGTCTCTCCTCTCACCTTCTTCTGAAGTAACAGAATCCCGTACAACAACCCCTCGGGACGTGGTGGGCACCCGGGAACGTAGACATCGACCGGGACGACGGTATCGATTCCCTGCACCATGGCGTAGTTGTCAAAAATGCCCCCAGTCGACGCACACGCACCCATGGAAATCACCCATTTGGGCTGCGGCATTTGGTCGAAAATGCGCCGGATCACGGGAGCCAATTTGAACGGCAGTCGCCCCGCGCAGATCAAAACATCCGCCTGCCGCGGCGAGAAACTCATTCGCTCCATCCCGAAACGCGCCAGGTCATACCGGGACGCCGCCGTGGCCATGAACTCGATGGCACAGCACGCTGTGCCAAACGGCATCGGCCACAAACTATTGGACCGAGCCCAATTGACAAGAAAATCGAGACGGCTGGTGACCCAATTCGGCGAAACCTGCGAGACCACGGAGGTCATATGTATTCAACTCCATTCAGGCTCGGCGCAGAGGTGCCGACCTGCGAGATCTGCGGCTCTAGTCCCATTCGAGGGCACCGCGCTTCCACGCATAGATGTAGCCCACGAAGAGTATCACGACGAACAGAAGCATCTCCACGAGCCCCAACAAACCCAACTGCCGAAACGCCACACCCCAGGGGATCATGAACACCGTCTCGATGTCGAACACGATGAACAGCATGGCGACGAGGTAGAACTTGACGCTGAAGCGGTCCCGCGTGTCGCCAAGCGGGGGCATCCCGGATTCGTACGGCGTCCGCTTCACGGCCGTCGGACGAGACCGCGTCACAAGATGGGATAGGACGATCATCCCCGTGGCTGAGACCACCACGAGTCCAATCAACAGAAGAAGTGGGACGTATTCCTGAAGCAACGGAATCAGGCGCTCGTGAAAAATTTCACGTGTATGAGAGGATGGAAGTTACCACGGCCTCTTAAAGGGGTCAAGCAAATCTAAGGTGGCGTAAACGTTTGGCTTACGTATCTTTGGAAGTTGGCCGATATCGGCATAGTCGGACGCCAACGCCACCCAATCGAACCTCAAGTCTATGTCTATCAAGTCTGACCGCTGGATCAGTCAAATGGCCCGGGAACACGCCATGATCGAGCCTTTTCACGGGTCGCAGGTGAACGAAGGTGTCGTCAGCTACGGTGTGTCGTCTTATGGGTACGACATGCGCGTAGCCGACGAATTCCGCATCTTCACCAACGTGAATTCCTCGATCGTGGATCCAAAGGATTTTGACGAGCGGTCGTTCGTGGAGTTCCAGGGCGACGTAGCGGTGGTGCCTCCGAATTCCTTCGCGTTGGCTCGATCAGTCGAGTATTTTCGCATCCCTCGCAATATCCTCACGATCTGTGTCGGCAAGAGCACCTATGCCCGGTGCGGCATTCTCACCAACGTCACTCCGTTCGAACCGGAATGGGAGGGTTACGTGACCCTCGAGATCTCCAACACCACGCCCCTCCCCGCCCGCATCTATGCTAACGAGGGAATCGCGCAGGTGCTTTTCTTCGAAGCTGACGACGACGACGTTTGCGAAAGGTCGTATAAGGACAAGAAGGGCAAATACCAGGCGCAAGTCGGCGTGACATTGCCCAGGATCTAGCAACTGTATGCCTCTCGTCCGCTGCCCGACTCACGACATTCCGTACAATTCGGAGAATCCCCGCGGCTGTCCGGCATGCGCACGGGAGAAAGAAGTCGGCACGGGACAGCAGAACATCATGCGGGAACTCGCTCGCAGTTCCCAGACGATGGGTCGGCCGGACCTCACCTCAAAGGCGACGCCGATTCCGCACCGCCGGTCCTCGAAGAGCGTCGAACGCATTAGGC